>SLQM01000005.1 GCA_007131435.1 Syntrophomonadaceae bacterium | reverse complement strand
TTATGAATTTAAAAATCAGGCAGGAAAAATTTAAGGAAATGTCGAAATCATCCAATATGACGCAAAAATATCGCAATTGTCTGAAAGTTTGTTCAAGATTTGATCTGCACCAGGGAGGTGGAGCCAGGGTAAATTAAGATTTAAAGACCGGCAATCTGAACCAGGGATTGCCTGGACCGTTTTTGCACAATAATTACTTAATGATGCGGGGTATGCTAATGAGTACCGAAATGCAGACGTTTACCGAAAAATATGATCTTCTTGGTTGTATCCAGTGCGGCCGCTGCACCGGTGGTTGTCCTGTAACCGTAAGAGCTGATTTAAATGTCCGCCAGTTTGTCAACGATGCTTACGATGAAGAAAAATTAGAAGAACTGGCCAGGCTCGCCGATATTTGGGATTGCACAGCCTGCCATACCTGTGCCGTGCGCTGCCCCAAGGGCTTAAAGCCGCTTGAGGTCTTAATCGGACTCCGCTCGATCATCGTTGAAGGTGGGAAAGTTGAACCGACTGTTCGCGATGCCCTTCAGAGTGTTTTGCTGGAAGGTAACCCCTGGGAAAAATCGAGAGCAGCCCGTTCGGACTGGATGGAAGGGCTGGATGTAAAAATCGCAGATCCCGAAGTTCCCGTAGAAAACCTCTTTTTTGTCTGCTGTACCATAGCCTACGATCCAAGGGTAAGGATGATTGCCCAGAATATGGTTAAAATATTAAACAAGGCAGGTATTGATTATGCTTTCCTGCCTGAAGACGAATCATGCTGCGGCAGTGAAGTATTCACCCTTGGAGAAGAAGGGCTTTTTGAAATGCAGGTTGAAGATAATACAGAATACTTGAATGAGTTTGAAGCAAAACGCATTGTTACCCTATCGCCACACTGCTTTACCACATTCAAGAAACAGTACCCTGATTTAAAATCACCTGTAATTCACTATACCCAGTTTCTAGCCGATCTGCTCAAGGAGGGTAAGGTCGCCTGGAAAGGTGAAATGGCCAAAAAAATTGTTTATCATGATCCCTGTTATCTTGGCAAACAGGGTGATGTCTACGATGAACCAAGGGAACTTCTCAAGAATATTCCCGGGGCAGAACTGGTTGAGTTTGATCGCCGTCGTGAACGCAGTTTATGCTGTGAGGGTGGCGGCGGCAAGATGTGGGTCGAGTCTGAATCGAAGAAAGAAAGGCTGGCCGATATGCGGATCAAGGATGCCAAAGCTCTTGAAGCCGATATTGTTGCTGTTGCCTGCCCATTTTGTGTTTTAACCCTTGAAGATGCCATGAAAGGGTTGGGGTATGAGGAAGAGATGCGTGTAGCCGAAATTATGGAGCTTTTAGGTGAGAATTTAGATATTTAGCTTGGCAATTATTACTCTAGGAGGTGGCAAGTAGATTGAAGACATTTGTATGTATCAAGTATGTTCCTGATACTTCCGAAGCGGAAGTCAAGCTTAATCCTGACGGCCTTACTGTTGACGACAGTCGTTTTTCCTTTGATATTAACGATGCAGACAATTATGCCGTTGAAGAATCTGTTCAAATTAAAGAAGCCCAGGGAGGAGAAGTTACCGTTTTATCCATTGGGCCGAAAAAATCTGAAGTTATGATAAGGATGGCCCTGGCTAAAGGATGCGATAAAGCAATGCGGGTCGAAGACGAAAGGATGTATGGCCATGATCCCCTTATGGTAGCAAAGGTCCTTGCCGGAGCTATTAAAGGTCAGGAATTTGATCTTGTGCTGACAGGCTGTATGGCCAGTGATGATTGGCATATGTCAACCGGTGTTGCATTGGCAGAGGAGCTGGGAGTAAATCATGCATCCATGGTTAACAAGGTTGAGGTTTTGGATGGAAAAGTTAAAGTTAACCGCGAATTGGAAGGCGGGCTTTTGGAATCTGTTGAGGTTGAGCTGCCTGCTGTCCTTACAATTCAGACCGGGATAAACGAGCCCCGCTATGCGCCGATAAAGGGTATTCGCATGGCTCAGAAAAAGGAGCTAAATGTAGTTAGCCTGGATGATATTGGAGTGGATCCAGCTGCCGTTGGCGCTGATGCATCGGGCATTGAATTAGAGAAGCTCTATATTCCTGAAGTTGTTTCTACTGCGGAATACCTGGAGGGCGAGCCGGAAGAGAAAGCTGAAAAACTGGCGACCATCCTGCACAAGGGAGGTTTATTATAAATGGGTAACGTTCTAGTATTAGCCGAGCACCGCCAGGGTGCGTTAAGAGATGTTTCGTTTGAGATGTTAGCAGTAGCCCCCAAACTTGCTGAAGGAATGGGTGGTGAAGCAGTTGTGCTGCTTTTTGGCAGCGGCATGGATGATCTGGCCAAAAAAATAGTTAATTACGGGGTTAAAGTGATGGTTGTTGATGACCCCGTATTTGAAAACTTTAACGCAGAGATATACCAGCAGGCCCTGTCTGCACTGCTTGATGACTTGAAACCGAAAGTTTTCATGACCGGACACACTGCACAGGGTGTTGATTTTATGCCTGCCCTGGCCATTGAGAAGAAACTGCCCCTGGTTGCAGATGCAGTTGGACTGGCTTTTGAAGACGGCAAGGTAAAGGCCACCCGCCAGCTTTATTCGGGCAAGCTAAATGCAGTTGTAGCTTTTAAAGAAGCAGATACATACCTGGTTACTTTCAGGGAGGGCGCTGTTGAAGCCCCGGATCCATCATCTGCGGGGAGTGTTGAAAAAGTCGATTCCCCGGTAAAGGAAGAAGTTTCTTACCGTAAATTTGTAGAATATATTGAAGCCGAGGTCGGCGATGTTGATATTACCCAGTCTGATATTCTGGTTGCCATTGGCAGGGGGCTGAAGGAAGATAAAAACCTGCCCCTGGTTGAAGACCTTGCGGCAGCGATCAAGGCTGATATAGCCGGTTCCCGCGCTGCAACGGATGCGGGCTGGATTCCCCACGATCGCCAGGTGGGAACTTCCGGTAAAGCGGTTAAGCCAAAACTTTATATAGCGATGGGTATTTCAGGCGCTTTCCAGCACCTTGCCGGTATGAAAGGCGCGAAAACCATAGTTGCAATCAATAAAGACCCCGAAGCGCCAATCTTCAGCGTGGCCGACTATGCCATTGTTGATGACATGTTCAAGGTTGTGCCCAAATTGACCGAAAAGCTAAAGGAACTAAAAGGGTAGCTTTCAAAAGGGCCAATCTTAGCGGGAGGATGAAAAACCAGATGACAGAAAAACCAAAAGTGGGCGTCTATGTCTGTCACTGTGGGATTAACATTTCTTCCACGGTAGATGTGGATGCAGTTGCAGAATTTGCCGGGAAACTGCCAGATGTCAAGGTGGCAAAAACCTATTCCTATATGTGTTCCGATCCCGGCCAGACACTGATCAAAAAAGATATTGAAGATTATGGGTTGAACAGGGTAGTGGTTGCTTCATGTTCGCCCCGTATGCATGAACCTACCTTCAGAAAGGCAATTTCAGAAGCGGGAGTTAACCCCTACTTTTTAGAAATGGCCAATGTCCGCGAACAGTGTTCATGGGTTCATCAAGATATTGAAGAAGGAACTGCCAAGGCTAAAAAGCTGGTTTCAGCATCGCTGGCCAAGGTCAGGCTGCTTGAAGCACTTGAAACTAATGAAGTTGATGCCGAACCTTCTGCACTGATTATCGGGGCAGGGATTGCCGGTATCCAGGCGGCCCTGGATATTGCTGATGCCGGGTTCAAGGTTTACCTGGTAGAGAAAACCCCTTCAGTGGGCGGTCGCATGGCCCAGCTGGATAAAACCTTTCCCACCCTGGACTGTTCAGCCTGTATACTTACCCCCAAAATGGTCGACGCTGCCAGTCACCCAAACATCGAGCTTCTAACCTATTCGGAAGTTGAAGAAGTAAACGGATACATTGGCAATTTTGATGTGAAGGTGCGTAAAAAGGCGCGCTATGTTGATTTTGATAAATGCACGGGGTGTGGCGATTGCGCGGCAGAATGCCGGGTAAAAGATCGTTTTCCGAGTGAATTTGACCAGGGTATGGGTAAAAGGTCTGCCATTTACCTGCCCTTTCCCCAGGCAGTACCTGCCAAGTACACTATCGATGCAGAAAACTGTCTTTACCTGAGCAAGGGTAAGTGCGGTAAAAACCCCAAATGCCAGGAAGTTTGCGGGGCAGGGGCCATAAATTTTGACCAGGAAGACGAAATGGTCGAATTTAAGGTTGGTGCAATTATTGTGGCAACCGGTTTTGATCCTTTTGACGCTTCTCGTAAGCCTGAGTATGGTTACGATGACTACCCCAATGTAATTACCGGGATGGAGATGGAGCGTCTTGTTTCCGCTTCCGGCCCGACCGGCGGAAAAATTAAGATCAACAACGGTGAAGAAGAAATAGAACCGAAAGAAATAGCCCTAATAAAGTGCGTCGGGTCGCGTGATGAGAGCGTGGGCAATGAATACTGTTCACGTGTCTGCTGCATGTATGTGGCCAAGCAGGCCCATTTATTAAGGGATAAACTTCCCGACGCCAACATCAGGATTTACTACATGGATGTCAGGGCTTTCGGAAAAGGGTTTGAGGAATTTTATGACCGTGTCCGCCGTGAGAATGTTCGCTATATCCGTGGCAACCCCTCGGAAATTTTCAAGCGGGGCAACAAGTTGGTGGTTAAGGTGGAGGACACCCTCAACTCCAGGCCTCTTGAAGACGAGGTAGACCTGGTGGTTTTAGGTGTGGGACTGGAGCCGCGTGCCGATATGCGTGGGGTTATGGAACTGCTCAGGCTGTCACAGTCGCCTGATAGGTTCTTCCTTGAAGCCCATCCCAAGCTGCGCCCCGTGGATACAGCAACCGACGGCGTTTTCCTGGCCGGTTGTGCCCAGGGGCCGAAGGATATTCCCGATACAGTGGCCCAGGCCAAGGGTGCTGCCGCTTCGGCAATGATCCCGCTGGCCAGGGGAAAAGTGACCATTAATGCCCAGGTTGCAGTGGTTAACGAGGCCACCTGCAGGGGCTGCGGCTACTGTGTAAACATCTGTCCCTACACGGCTATTGAAATGGTTGCAATCAACCGCTTTGGTAATGAAGTGGAAGTGGCACGGGTTAATGAGGCCCTCTGTAAAGGTTGCGGGTCTTGTTCGGCTGGTTGTTTCTCTGATTCAATCCAACCGAAATCGTTCCGTGACAGCCAGATACTACCGCAGATTGCTGCATTGGGGGTCATGAGATGAGCACAGAGTTCAATCCAAATATCGTAGCTTTTTTGTGCAACTGGTGTTCTTACGCTGGAGCTGACCTTGCCGGTACCAGCCGGGTCAACTATCCGTCAAATATTCAGATCATCAGGGTTATGTGTTCCGGGCGGGTAAACCCCCTCTATGTGATGAACGCCCTGCAGCAGGGTGCAGACGGGGTGCTTGTTTCGGGATGCCACCCCGGTGACTGCCATTACATGGAGGGCAACTTCTTTGCCAGGCGCCGCCTGGGAATGCTGAAAGACCTGATGGAATTTGTCGGTGTAGATCCGAAGAGGTTCCATATGAGTTGGGTTTCAGCTTCGGAAGGACACAAGTGGAAAGAAGTCGTGGAAAAAACAGTTGAAGATGCCAAGGAAGCCGGGCCTTTTGAAGGTTTCAGGCGCCGGCAGATTGACTGGTAGGAGGGGTATATGAAGATGGAT
>SLQM01000070.1 GCA_007131435.1 Syntrophomonadaceae bacterium | reverse complement strand
GCGGCGCCTACGGCACCTACATTCTGTGGGTTTTCAACTGTCTCAATTTCACGACCCGTGATGTCAGCCAGCATTTGACCGGTAAGCTCCGAGAGCGCACCGCCGCCAACAAAGCGGATTATCCTGCTTGTTGATACCTTCCTGCCCTGCGCTTCTAGCATCCAGCGGAGGTGGAAACATACTCCTTCTAAAACAGCCCGGATCATCTCTTTTTTTGTTGTTTCAAGGTTGAGATTAAAGAAAACTGCACGGGCGTTGGGATCTTCAAAGGGGCAGCGGTTGCCGTGCAGCCAGGGTGTAAAAATTAAACCCCTGCTGCCGGCAGGAACCTCGCCGGCAAGGGCAGTCAGGTAATTATATATTTCGATGCGGCTTTTTTCCGGGTCATCGAAAATAGAAGAGTTTTCCCTGTAGCAGCCCACACCGTCAAGGGCAATGTTATCCCTGGCCCATTCCAGGCATTTGCCTGCAGTTTCCATCTCGGCAAAATAATTATACTTACCCGGCTCTGCCCCGACAATAGCTGCAATCATTGAGGTAATGTCAAGCAGCGGTTTTTCAACAACAGTAGAGACCCAGCCGGAAGTTCCAGTATAGATATGGGTATCCCCGGTTGAAATGGAGCCTGCCCCGACCCCGATTAAAGATGCGTCGCCACCGCCGCCAAAGACCGGTATCCCCTCCGCCAGCCCAAGTGCAAGCGCGGCTTCTTTATTCAGCCCGCCAACCTGGTCGGTTGACCTGATTATTTCGGGCAGGTGATCCACCTGTACCCCAAGCATTTTGCATACCCCGCTGCTCCACTGCTGCCTGTGGATATTATAAAGCAGGGCGGCAAAGGCCGAGTCCCTGGTCATGATAAACTTTCCCGTGCACTGACTGATTAGAAACTCCTTCACATCGAGCCATTTATAGACCTGTTCAAAGATATGCGGTTCATTCTTTTCCACCCACTTGTATTTCCATACCGGGTCCTTAACACTGGCGCTAACCGCCCCTGTTTCCCTGATCGATTTGATTAGTTTAAGAATATTAATACCGCCTATTTTAAGACCGCGGCCCATATGTTCCTCTATTTCCAGGGTAGCCCTCTGGTCCATGTAAGTCATGGCCCGCCTTAGCGCTGCCCCCTCCCTGTCAACCAGGACCAGGCCCTGCATCTGGGAGCAAAATGATATTCCAGCTATATCCGCAGGGTTTAGCGCTGCTTTTATGATCAGGCGGCGGGTAGTTTCACACATTGCTTTCCACCAATCCATGGGATCCTGTTCGGCTCCGCCATTGTCCAGGATGTGTAAGGGGTAGTCGGCCATTTCAGATTCAAGCAGTTTAATCTCACCGTTAATTTCAAAAAGACAGGATTTGAGGCCCGTTGTTCCCACGTCGTAGGTTAGAACTTTTACCGTTTTTCCCATAGATAAGCACCCCTGATTTCTACCCTCAAGCTAATGTGTTTATTTGATAAAGAAGGTTAAATTCCTTTTTTCCCGAATATGTCCACAAATATTAAAAGATCAGTTAAACTATACATGGCAAACGGTATAAGATTTATAAAAAACAGGCCTGGGGAGGGCTTTAGGTGGATAACAATTTTGCCATATCCGAATATCCTGATGCGGCAGCGATAACAAAACAGCTTGACGAACTGATTAAAAAACCTATTTATTCGATTAAACCCGAAGCTCTACAGCGCTACCTGGACAGCTACTACGGGGGCAAATGCTCAAAGTCGAAAGCCTTGATTGATAAAGCGGTTGATTACATTCCGGGCGGCGTGCAGCACAATCTTGCCTTTAACTTCCCCTTCCCCCTGGTCTTTGTAAAGGCGGAAGGCGCTTACCTTTACGACCTGGACGGCAACCGGTATTATGATTTTCTGCAGGCGGGCGGGCCTACCGTGCTTGAATCCAATCCTGCCGTGGTAAGAGAGAAAGCTATTGAAATACTCAGTGAATGCGGACCTTCCACTGGGCTTTTTCATGAATACGAATACCTGCTCGCTGAAAAAATTTCTGAGCTGATGCCGGCAGTGGAAATGTTCCGTATGCTTAATTCGGGCACGGAAAGCGCCATGGCTGCAATCAGGATAGCCAGGCTGGCAACGGGAAAGAAGAAAATTATCAAGATGGGTGGGGCCTATCACGGTTGGAGCGACCAGCTTGCCTATAGCATCAGGATACCGGGCTCGAAATGGACCCAGGCCAGCGGGGTTCCTGCATATATTTTCAGGCATACCCAGGAATTTTTTCCCAACGACCTGAACGACCTGGAGCGAAAGCTGCAGCTGAACCGCTTACGCGGGGGAACTGCTGCGGTAATCATCGAGCCGATCGGTCCTGAAAGCGGAACCAGGCCGCTCGATTATAACTTTAACCGGGGCGCCGAAGAGCTGTGCCGCCGCTACGGGGCGCTGTTAATTTTCGATGAAGTGGTTACCGCCTTCCGGCTAGGGCCCTCCGGGGCCCAGGGGTATTTTAATGTTTCGCCCGACCTGACCCTTTTTGGCAAGGTTGTTGCCGGGGGTTACCCCAGTGCCGGCGGGATAGGGGGCAAAAAAGAATACATGAAATACCTTTCAGCAGGGATCAGCGGCGGCAGCAAACATAAAAAAGCGCTGGTCGGAGGAACCCTGGCGGCAAACCCCCTGAGCTGTGCTGCAGGCTACCACATGATCTGCGAAATGGAGAAAACGGGCGCTGCCAAAAAAGCAGGTAAAGCGGGCGACCTGCTAACCGGAGGGCTGCAGGATTTGATCAAAAAATACGGGCTTCCCTTTGTTGCCTTCAACCAGGGGTCAATAGTCCACCTGGAAACAGTGGGAACCATGCATTTTGCCATTGACTGGAAAAAGATATGGAAAATTCCTGGAATCATGAAGGAAACTTCGAAACGTAAAACAGAGATGGAACATATGGGTGCGGCATACATGGCTGAAGGACTGGTTACCCTGGCCGGAAGCCGGCTTTACACCAGCGCTGCATACACTGAAGAAATGATTAAGGATGCCCTGGCCGGTTTTGACAGGGTTTTTGCCAACGTGGCAGTTATAGAGGGGTAATCTTACAGGTGAATAAAGCGGATATTAAAAAAACAGTAGTTGAGGCAGGCAAAGAGCTGCTTCATAAAGGCTTGATTGCCCGCACCTGGGGCAATGTAAGCTGCCGTTTAAGTGAGGGGCAGTTTGCGATTACTCCCAGCGGCAGGAACTACGATACTTTGACGCCCGCTGAAATAGTAACCGTAAATATTGAAGATTGCAGTTATCAAGGCAGCATAGAACCATCTTCAGAAAAAGGCGTCCACGCCGAAGTTTATAGCAAGCGACCGGATATTAATTTTGTTATTCATACCCATCAACCATATGCATCAGCTGTCAGCTGCCTGGGCATTGATCTGCCCGTTACTGATCCTGAGGCAAAGCGGCAGATTGGCGACCAGGTGATATCTATCCCTTACGCCCTTTCCGGTACCAAAAAACTAAGGAACAATGTTGCAGCTGCCCTGTCCCGCTCCGACAGTAAGGCATACCTGATGGTTTCGCACGGGGCAATCTGCATTGGAGAAAACAGCGAACAGGCTTTTTTAGTCGCAGCTGTGCTGGAAAAAGTATGCGCAAGTACGCTATTCGGTTTTATCCCGGGTGCAGGCGCTGCCGACAAGATGGACCATGACGAATTAAGAGATTATTATGTCCGGAAAATGAAAAAACTGTCTTCAGCAGTTGACTTTCCTCCCCCCGAATACATCTACAACAGTAAGCGAAGCAGTAAAGGATTCACGCTTTACATGGACAGGGCAGACGAAGCTCCTTTTTCGGCAAAAAGTGAAAATAAACTTGAGCTTGGAAGAGATGGAACAGGCGACGGGCCGGGTGAAAGAAGATTTGATTCCGGGCTAGAAAAGGCGATCTTGATACACGAAAGAATCTACAGCAGTAACAGCGATATAAATGCCCTGGTTCATACTACTTTACCTGACATCTTAGCGGTTTCGCGGGTGGGCAGTGCGGTTTACCCCATGCTGGACGACTTTGCCCAGATCATTGGGACAAAGGCACCGCTTACCGATATTTCAAAGCATAAAAGGCCGGGCCGGGCCGCTTCAAATATCGCCCGGGCTATAAAGGGGCGTAACGCTGTAATGCTGTATAATAACGGGGCGCTGTGCAGCGGGCCGAGCACCAGTGATGCGCTGGCTGCCGAAATGATCCTGGATAAAAACTGTAAAGCGGTAATAGCTTCTGCTCTCTCAGGGCTGGGCAAACCGATAAACCCCTTAGAGTGCCTGCTTATGCGTTATGTCTACCTTAAGCGCTACTCAAAGAAAGCTGCTTCGGTAAAATAGTTAATCCCCTTGTTATAACCTGCAAGACGTCTGCGGGCGCTGTGAATAAATTTCAACTGGGTTCAGGTGTTAACCTGGTTGACAGGGTTACCGGTAAGAAATTCCCGCAGGTTGTTAACAGCAATATCCATCAGGCGCTGCCTTGCTTCTATTGGAACCCATGAGATATGCGGGGTTATAAAGCAATTCTTAGCTTTCAGTAGAGGGTTGCCGGGCTCTATCGGTTCTTTTGAAACAACATCCAGGCCGGCAGCATAGACTTTATCGCAGTTTAGGGCATCGGCTAGGGCCTGCTCGTCTATCAGTTTCCCGCGGGCAGTATTGATAATTATCACGCCATCTTTCATCTTCTTGATACTGTTGCTGTTAATCATCTGGTATGTTTCATCCGACAGGGGACAGTGAAGACTTATTACATCGGCGCTGCTATATAGTTCATCAAGGCTTACAATTTCAGGGTCGTCAGCGGTTCTGCTGTAGGCCAATATTTTCATCCCCAGGGCTTTAGCTATCTTAGCTGTTTGACGCCCAATGCGCCCGTAGCCGATAATTCCGATTTTCTTTTGATCCAGCTCTATGATTGGATAGTCCCAGAAAGTATCATCTTTTCTTAGAGGCCACTGTCCGCTAAAAACAGCGCTGCTGTGGTGGGCAGTGCGGTGGCAGATTTCTAACAGCAAGGCAATCGTCATCTGGGCCACGGCCATGGTTGAATAAGCCGGTACATTCGTGACGACAATGCCGGCGGCTGATGCTGCCTTCTTATCAACCACATCGTGCCCTGTAGCTATCAAGCCGATATAGCGCAGACTTTCATTGTTTTTAATCGCCTCTTCATCAAGCTGTGTCTTGTTCGTTATAACAACTGAAGCACCTGCTATACGGCTGATTACATCCTGCGGATCTGTACGTTCATAAATGGTAAGCTCACCAAATTGAGAAAGCCCTTCCCAGCTCAAATCACCCGGGTTCAGGGTATAACCGTCTAAAACTACTATTTTCTCTTTTCCGTTATTTTTTTTCATCAAACCACCTGTGGTTTCGTATAATATGTCCTGAATAACCATTACAGATCGATTATTTCCAGATCTGGATCTATGGCTTCATTAATCAGGCTAAAGTGCTTGTCAAGCGTAAATAATGCACAGCTATTATTTATGGAGACCGTGTATATTAAAAGATCAGCCATAGGAACTGTTACTCCATTTTTTCTTAGTTCAGAGCCAGTTTTACCGGCATCAACCCAATCCTGTTCAAGAACTGTTATTCTGGGAAATCTTTCCATCAGCGTTGTAAATAGTTCTTTTTCGCTTTCAGTTTTTACCCCCTGGATTAGTTCAGTTAAAATAGGACCGGTAAT
>SLQM01000169.1 GCA_007131435.1 Syntrophomonadaceae bacterium | reverse complement strand
TTCTTCACTGCACGCTGAACGGGCCCATTGGAAAAAGCAAGATCTGGTTAAGGCAAATGGAAATATATTATTTTATCCGGGATTGCAAGAAGGTGAAAAGATGAATGAAAGCCAGGTTTACAGGCAGGTATTAAGCGGCACATTGCTTAATGATGAAAAAACAAACTGGCTCGTTGAAGAAGGTTATTTAGGGGCCTATGATCCAACCTACATAACGCAGAAAGCCGAGCTTTTTATAGCCGAATTTGAAAAGAAGAGAATTGATAAAATCGTGGATTATTTGATGATTAACGGGTCAATAACCCTGGACAAGGTCAGGGACTTGGCTTCGATGGAACCCGAAGCTTTCGAGGTTTTTATGACCAGGCTGCAAAAAAAGCACAAGCTGCTTAAAAAGAAGCCTGGTGATATTTTTATTCTCAAACGCAACCCCCGGCAGGTTTAATGGCCAACTACCTTCTCGCTATAACAGCCAAGGATTTTAAACCCGGATGTTTGTTTTTCCGCTTTCTCAAGGGTATCCATAATTTTAGGATCCTTAATCGATCCATCGAAATCAAGGAAGAAGGAATAGTCGCCCGGTTCATTGGGAATCGACTCGATCCTGGTCAGGTTGATGCCGGAGCTGGCAAACAGTTCAAGAACGCTGAACAGGGTCCCTGCTTTATGTTCTGTCGTGAAAGTAATAGTACACTTGGTGCCTCCGTCTTCATGCGGCTGCTTTGAGAGCAGCAGGAACCTGGTGCGGTTGCTGCTTAGGTCCTCGATATTTTCTTTAAGTATTTCCAGGTTGTAAAGTTCCGCAGAAAGTTTGCCTGCTATGCAGGCGCAGCCCCTGGGCTGTTTCTCAGCGATCATTCTTGCAGCGCCGGCAGTATCGTAATATGGAACCGGTGTCAGGTTGTTGCGCGACAAAAAGCGCCTGCACTGGGCCAGGGCCTGGGAATGGGAATAGACTTCCCTGATATCGCGGTGGTCAGTGCCGGGAACCATCAACAGGCAGTGATGGACAGGCATGTCGATCGCCCCGATTATTTGTAAGTCAGTATTAATCAACAGTTCATTAACCGGCCCGACAACACCACCCAGGGTGTTTTCCACCGGGACAATTCCGTAATCGTAAGTGCCAGAGTTAACACCTTCAAATACTTCATTGAACGTGGTGCAGGGTATGGTAACAAAATTACTGTCATAGTGCCGGACGGCTTCTTCACTGTAGGCGCCGTGTTCACCCTGGAAGCCAATAATTACCAGGCTTTTCCCCTGCAGCCTTTTACTCTCGGTAAGGATGTTTTTATAGATCCCTGTGCTGAAGTCGCTTTCAACCAGGGCGTTGGCATTGTTCTTTATTCTTTCCATTACCTCTTTTTCACGCTTGGGGTCTTCAATCTTATCCTTGAACCTTTTTGCCAGCAGGCCCTGTTCAAAGCGGTCATTCAGGAGCTTTAGAATTTTTGAGTCGATTAAGTCAATATTGTGCCTGATGTCATCCAGTTTCATTATAGATCACCACTTATTATAGAAGAGTTAAAAACCTTTTCCTGCATGAACTTTTGCAGTTTCTGAATTTTTTGCATCAGCAGGGCAAACTGCTGCGGGTTAAACTGCTGGTCGGCGTCGCTTTTTGCTTCACAGGGGTTGATGTGCACTTCGAGCAGCAGGCCATCTGCCCCGGCAGCTATGGCGGCAAAACACATTTTTTCTATTAAGCTTAACTTACCTGTGCCGTGTGAAGGGTCAATCAAAACGGGAAGGTGGCTTAGCTCCCTGATAGCGGGGATCATGCTTAAATCGAGGGTGTTCCTGGTATAGGTTTCAAAAGTGCGGATGCCCCTTTCGCAGAGCATTACATCCATGTTCCCCTCGGCCAGTATATATTCCGCGCAGTTCAGCCATTCCTTCAGGGTTGAGTACATGCCCCGCTTTAAAAGGACAGGTTTGCCTGCCCTTCCGACTTCCTTCAGCAGGGAAAAGTTCTGCATGTTCCTGGCGCCGATCTGCAGAATGTCAGCAAATTCGCATACCCATGAAACATCGCGGGGGTCGATAACTTCCGTGACAATGGGCAGGCCGGTTGTGGCCCTGGCTTTTTCCAGTATTTTTAACCCCTGAAGCCCCAGTCCCTGGAAGTCATAGGGTGAGGTGCGCGGTTTGTAGGCGCCGCCCCTGAACATCATGCCCCCACCTTCACGGACGGCCTTGGCGGTTTCCACGGTCTGCTCTTCGCTTTCCACTCCGCAGGGGCCGGCGATAACTACAAAATCTTCGCCAATTACAATATCGCCAATTTTTATAGTAGTTCTTTTTCCATCTTCTCTTAGCTTAGCCAGCTTCAGGTTATCCATCTATTATCTCCGTTTAGGTTGATTATTTGAGCAATAATACCACAGCTGATGGCAGGTGGTCAACAAAATAGCCCATCTTATCGGGGTTTCGTGGATCTAAGTGAACTAACCCGGTGATGGGGTTACCTGTAGAGGTAGTCGCGGGTCAGCGGCAGGTCGCTGCACAGGCCCCTGCTGAAGAGCAGCTGATGGACATCCAGTCCGCTGCTGATGAATGAGGCGCTGCAGCCAACCAGGTAGAGCCGCCACATGCGGACAAAGCGCTCTCCATACCTGGCCCTGACCTGGCCGGCAACCTTTTCAAAGTTTTCAGCCCAGCAGGCAGTAGTCATAGCATAATGATTGCGCAGGCTTTCGGCATCAATTAAATGAAAAGAATGCTCAGGCAGCTGCCAGATTATTTCTCGCAGGGAAGGGACATAACCCCAGGGTATAACATGGCGCTTTAACCAGGGGTTTAAAGGCCCTTCCCTGGGCCTGTTGATGGTGTGCATCAGGGAAAGGCCCTCTGGCTTAAGCATTTTTTTCAAGCATTTGAAATACCACTCTATGTTTTCCCGGCCAACATACTTGAACATGCCCACACTTACAATTTTGTCGAAGCTGTGGCCCTCGACGGCTAAATCGCGGTAATCGGCAACGCGCACATCGGCTTTGCCTTCCAGCCCTTCTTCCGCGATCAGTTTTTTCGTTTCCGCTTCCTGCTGCTTGCTGAGGGTAATGCCCAGGGTTTTAACCCCGAAATCGCGGGCAGCGCTGACAATTAGCCTTCCCCAGCCGCTTCCAATATCAAGCAGCGTTTCTCCTTCTTTCAGCTGCATTTTTTTTAAGATGTACTCTATTTTTTGGTTCTGTGCCTGTTCCAGGCTGTCGCCTTCAGATTTGAAATAGGCGCAGGAAAAACTGAGGGTATCGTCAAGCCATAATTTAAAGAAATCGTTTTCCGGATCGTACTCGTGTTTTGCAATTTCTGCCTCTGTCTCTTCAAGGTCAGCCTGCCGTCCCATGGCCAGACGTTGAAAAAGGTTCTGGCGGCCGCTTTCCCTCCTGAAAAGATTGCCATTTTCAATTAAAAGGTTCAGCAGGGCAGTAAAGTCCCCTTCAACGTCGATCTTCTGATCTATGTAGGCTTCACCGAAACTGGTTTCAGGCGTGCTGAACATTTCGCGGACATCCAGGGGTTCCCTGAATATTATTGTAAATGGGGGCTGAGTACTTTCCCCGTTTCCAAAGAGTTCGGTCTGACCATCCCAGTAAGTAACAGCAAAGGGCGATCCCTCGAGGCTGCGGAATACGGCTTTTAAGAGTTCTTTTTGCAAGTGGAGAACCTCCTTCTTCGTATTTCTATTATGAAACACTTATCTCAATTTTGCAACTATTGTAAGAAAGTTTTATTCTTTCCGCAAACTGTTTTCCTGCCGGGATGTTATAATAACAATTAAAAATAGTCATCGGGCCTAACCGGGATCTTTGCCGGTCAATCTACTTAACCGCTTCTTAAACTTTGTGCACAAGGGGGCGATCAATTTTGCAAAAATATTTTACCAGGATGGGAGATGGATCTGGGGTTTACCTTGATGCAGAAGCCATTGGCCAGGATCTGAAAGAGGGAACTGCTGATGCTGCCCGGAGGGGCAAGATACCTGAACTGGCGAAAGATGAGTTGGATTATCTTTTTGAAGTTGTAACCTCCCCGGTTAATATAGCCAGTGTTGAGCGGGGAAGTGAAGTGGTTACCTCGTCCGATTCAGGCGCTTTCAAAATCAACTACCAGGCAGATATTTCGATGGACAGGGCAACTGCTGTCCAGGTCCATGAAAAGGTGCTCGCTGCCGATTCCCTGGACCTGGGAAATATTGACTACAGCTATAAAGTGGTCAAGGCAATCTTAAATGATGAAGCAAAAGTAATGGAAAATGTGCAGCTCAATACTATTATGCCTGTACTTTACGGGGCGATGCCCAATCTCGGCCTCTACACCAGGCCGGATGGCCCTGTGGACAACTGGTCTGAACTGCTGCCCCTGGGGAAAATCGATGAAGCAAGAAAGGCCCAGGAAGAGGCGATTGAACTTGCCGTTAAAGACATGTATTACATTTCCGGCGGCATGTTTAAAGCCGGGGCTGACGGTATGAATTTTGACACCTGCGGCGCTTCAGGGGATGCAGATGTTATTGCTGCCCTGCGGGCTATTGAAAAGGTAAAAAAAGATTACCCCGGCCTGGGGGTTGAAATGGGCATGTCCGGTGAGTTCATAATTGGCATGCACGGCCGGCTTGAATACGGCGGAACTCGGGTAGCCGGGCTTTACCCGCATGACCAGGTAAAACTGGCTGAGAAGGCCGGCGTTAATATTTTCGGGCCTGTAGTGAACACCAACAGCAACATGACTTTTCCCTGGAACCTGGCCCGGGCGGTTACCTTTATCAAGGCCTGCGTAGAAGCGGCAAATATTCCTGTGCATGCCAATGTGGGCATGGGTGTAGGAGCAACCCCCATGTCCCCGGTGCCCCCTTCAGATGCGGTATCGAGGGCGGCAAAAGCGCTGGTTGAAATCGGGAAGGCAGACGGTTTGTAGGTGGGTTCAGGCGACCCCTTCGGCAATGAAGCAACACAGGAAGTAGCCGTCGGGATGGGTGGTATTCGCAGCGCCGGAGACCTGGTTTTGCGGATGCAGCTTTCCCGGGGCATGAAAATAGGGCAGGCGAAAGAGTATGTTGCCGGAAAACTGGGGGTTAAGCCCCCGGAGCTGGGTGATTGTTCGGTCATGCGTGAAATCAGGCAGGATCTTGATATCGGCTACCCCATGCCTGATCCCGGAGCGGCAAAAGGAATTGCCGCCAAGATCCGGATTGCCGATCTTCTGGGCATAACAATTAATTCGGTTGAGCAGTTTAAAAAACGCAGCGGATTGAGTTGAAAAAAGAATAGTTTCAAGGGATAGTTCCCCGGGATAAGAACTGCTAAATGCTGTTTTGATTAGCTGCCGATAAAATAAAAGGTAGGTGAGAGATTTGAAAAGAAACAGGATAGCCGGCAGGAATGCATATGTCGGCTGCAGCATCCAGCTCTTCAGCGATGAAGACCTGGAAATGATCCACGATGCTACCCTGGAAGTGCTGGAGTATACAGGGCTATACGTGCAGAGCGAGGAAGCTGTCGAAATCTATGACGGCGGGGGCTGTATTGTGGACCGGGACAAGAGTATTGTAAAAATCCCGGCCCATATTGTTGAGGATGCAATTGCTTCTTCACCCAGGAAAGTTTTCCTGGCCGGAAGGGATCCAAAACATGATATTGTCCTGGAGAACGGGAGGGTGAATTTTTGCCCCTTCGGCGAAGGAGTAATGGTGATTGATCCTTTTAGCGGTGAATACCGCCAGTCAACCAAGAAGGATAAAGGCGATGTGGCAAGGCTTGTTGATGCCCTCGACCAGTATGATATGCTGGAGAACACGGTTGCCCCCCGCGATGTGCACCCGGAAATGGAAAGCCTGCACAATTATGAAGTAACGGTGGCAAACACAACAAAGCATGTTCCCCAGCCCTGCCATGATAAGCGTTCGGCAGAGCTTTTAATTGAAATGGCTGCAGCTGTTGCCGGGGGCAGGGATAAGTTAAAGGACAGGCCGATTGTATCGGGCTGTACCTGCCCGCAGAGCCCGCTTACCATTTCAGAAGGTTGTGCAGACCCGATAATAGCCTATGCCAGGGCTAACCTGCCGCAGAATATCCTTTCCATGGCCCTGGCAGGAGCAACATCACCGGTCACCCTGGCCGGAACCCTGGTGACGCATAATGCCGAGGTGCTTGGTGGGATTGTATTGGCCCAGCTTGCCCGCAGGGGCGCCCCGGTAATGTATGGCAGTTCAACCTCGATGATTGACCTGAAACTGACGACCGCATCTGTCGGCTGCCCCGAGCTGGGCCTGATCAGCGCAGCGGTTGCCAGACTGGCCCAGATGTACCTGCTGCCCAGTTATGTTGCAGGTACTTAGGGCGACAGTAAGTTGTCGGATGCGCAATCTGGACATGAAAAAACCCTGACCACCCTGCTGCCGGCATTGGCAGGTGCCAATATGATTTACGGCGGGGGGATGCTGGAAATGGGTTTAACCATGAGCTTTGGGCAGCTGGTAATGGACAATGAAATTATAGCCATGACCAGAAAGGTTTTAGAAGGTATTCCGGTGAACGATGAAACCCTGGCAGTGGATGTGATCAAAAGTGTAGGCGCACGAGGTCACTTCCTGGGCGAGGAACATACTTACCGGAATATGCGAAAACTTTCCAGCCCCGGGCTTATTGACCGCCGGATGCGCCAGTTCTGGGACGCCAGGGGCTCGAAGGACCTGGGTACGGTCTGTGATGAAAAGGCAAGAGAAATCCTTGCTACCCACAGGCCTGAACCACTGCCTGCAGGAGTTCATAAATCTCTTATGGAAGTTATCGCAGGGAGGGAAGATGAGCTGGGAATTTCGGCAAAGTAAGTTAAAACAGGTACGGGCGCACTTAAGCGCCCCCCCGTTTTAAGGCACTTTTTGGGAAACCTGCAGGCAGTAAGGGGGCAGTTTTTTACATACTGCCTAAAAATACTATAACTATTTGTGCAAAATGCACATAAATTAGTTATATTTTTTGCAAACTTCACAAAGGTATCACTAATTAAAAATATAATTATATGAAAATATGAAATTATACGGTGCATAACCCGGTTCAAATATGATATCTTCCGGTAAAGGTGGTATCTCTGGATTTGGTGCAATCCAGCCAGGCTGTCCCGGCAGTAGCGAAAAGAAAGCGCAGTTATTTTGCCCGTAAACCTTTGCAATCATTTCTGGCCCTCGCTATAGGGGTTATGCTTGTTTTATTTATCGTTATTCCCATATTATTTGTTCTGGTCCGCAGCTTCGGTGGTGCCGATGGTTTTACCCTCGACTACTACAGGAACTTTTTTGCCCGCCCTTACTACTACCGGGCCCTGATTAACAGTTTGACCCTGGCTACAACAGTAACTTCGATTCTTGTTGTATTTTGCTTCATGTATGCCTACATTGTAGCCAGGCTTCCCCGGGGTATTATAGCAACCGCAATGCGCTCTATAGCCATGCTGCCCCTTCTTGCCCCACCATTTATCTTTTCCATTTCCCTGATTACTCTCGGGGGGCGGCGCGGCCTGATCAGCCAGGTTTTAGCCAACCTTTTTGGTATTGAGTTTAGCATTTACGGCTGGACAGGTGTAATTCTGGCCCAGTGTATCGGTCTTTTCCCGCTGGGATTTATGATGCTTGAAAACGTGCTGCGCTCCATGGATCTAAATCTTGAAGAAGCTTCTGCAGATATGGGCGCCGGCCAGTGGCGCACGCTCTGGTCGGTGACTATCCCGCTGATGATGCCAGGGATCATGAAAGCTGCGCTCCTGGTTTTCATTAAATCAATAGCCGACTTTGCCACTCCGATGGTCATTGGGCGCGGCCTGCCTTTCCTGGCTACTGACGCTTACCTGCTGGTGGTGGGCCAGCATAATATGGAGATGGCTGCCGTGCTCGCCACTTTCCTGATCATGCCAACCATGCTTATTTTCTTTGTCCAGAACTACGTCTTAAAAGACAAGGCCCGAACCACCATCGGCGGCCAGGCTGGCGGTACAGCCAGGATCAAGATGAACCCCCTGATGAAAGGGCTGTTCATTCTTTGCAGTTTTATCAGTGCGCTCTTTATTGTATCAGCTTTCGGGGTAGTTTTTTGGAGCGCCTTTGTGGTAATTCCCGGCGTAAACAATACTTTTACCCTGGCCCATTTCAGCACGCGCACCGGGGTGCAGGCCCTGGTAACAAGCCTGAAGATCGCTACATCTGCGGCATTTTTCATCGCTTTCGTAGCGATGATCCAGGCCTACCTTAACCTGCGCCTGAAAGTGCCGGGCAGTAAAATTAAGGAATACCTGGCGCTATTTGGCATGGGTGTGCCCGGTACTGTGATCGGTATCGGTTTTATTCTGACCTTCAACCAGCAGCCGTTTAAATTGACAGGGACGATGTTTATCATCGTTATGGCCATCATGTGCCAGTACCTGGGTGTCAGCCTGGAGGCCGGGATCAGCAAGCTGCACCAGATTGGGCCAAGCATGGAAGAGGCTTCCTGGGATATGGGTGCATCGAAAGCAATGACCTTTTTCAGGGTGGTGCTGCCCCTGATGGGGTCATCATTCCTATACGGCCTTATATTCACCTTCATGTCGGCCATGACGACCATATCGGCAGTTATCTTTCTTGTATACCCCGGCACCACCCTGGCGGCAGTCTATATCCTGCAGGTTGCTGAGCAGGGGGCCATTGCCCGCGCTGCGGCCATGTCGGTTGTTTTAATTACCATAGTAGCCTTAAGCCTGTTCATTTTAAACCGCTTTACGGCACGTACTCACCTGTCCCGTCTTTAAAGGTGACCACCATGGGGAGGATTAACCTATGCATGCAGAACCGATCTTAAAGGTAGAAAATGTTGTAAAAAAGTTTGGTGAAGTAACAGCTTTAGATGGCGTAAGCATTAATGTTAACCGGGGTGAAATAGTCTGTTTCCTCGGCCCCAGTGGGTGCGGTAAAACAACACTGCTTCGCGTGATTGGCGGTTTTTACGAGCAGGAGGCCGGTGATGTAACCCTGGACGGAGCTTTGATTAACGGTATCCCCCCGGAAAAGAGGGATACTGTGATGTTCTTTCAAAACTATGCTCTTTTTCCGCACATGACGGTTTATGAAAATGTAACCTACGGACTGCGGGTCCGCAGGGTGCCCCGGGAAGCAATGAAAAAACAGGCAGGAGAAATCCTTGCTTTAATCCAGCTGGACGGGATGGAAGATCGTTTTCCGAATCAGCTCAGCGGGGGGCAGCAGCAGCGAGTAGCGCTGGCGCGCGCTTTGATTCTCAACCCTAAACTGCTCCTGCTTGATGAGCCGCTTTCAAACCTTGATGCAAAGCTTCGTTCATATATGCGCGAAGAGATCATAAAGATCCGTGAAAACCTTAACCTGACCATTATCTTTGTTACCCACGACCAGGAAGAAGCGATGAGTATTGCCGATAAAATTGCCGTTATGCGATGCGGCTTGATTGAGCAGATCGGGCGGCCCGTAGATATTTACCGCTACCCGGAAAGCACATACGTAGCGAATTTCGTGGGCAGCGCTAATTTTCTTAAAGCCACTGTAACCGGTTCAGATCAAAGCGGCTCTGTGGAGATCGACACGCACATGGGCAGTTTAAAGATGACGGCTCCCCGCAAGGAGTACAGTACCGGTGCAAAAGTAGTTGCAGTGATTCGCCCGGAAAGTATTGGAGTCAGTTTTGAAGATAGCAGTAACAGCAGCAAGTCGTTGAAAGGGGAAATTTTAAGAGGCAGCTATCTTGGTTCGCAGATGATCTACACGATCAGGGTCAGGGAAGAGACCATAACCGTTAATCTCTCTGACCCGGGTGAAGAGCAAATCAAAAAAGCCGGCGACACAGTTTACCTTACATTGCCCGAGTACATACATTTAATTGATGCTGCCAAGGCCGGGGAGTTCTTTGATTGACCATGAACAGAACAAATGACGCTGCAGGGTGGCAAAAATGCCGAGCCCTGCTGTTTGACAAGGATGGGACAATAATTAACTTCCGGCTGCTGTGGCTCGGCTGGTGCCGGGAAGTGGTGCAAACTCTCGGTCCTGGCTATGGATCAGCTGAAGTGGAAAAATCCCTTTCAGCATGGGGGGTTGACCTTGCCCTGGGCAGTATTGATCCAGGTGGGCTGCTGGCGATAGGGTCAAGACAGGATCTGCAGCAAAGCCTGGCAGAAAAGCTCATGGAAGAGAGCCGTTTCCCGGAGGAAAAAATGAGAAGCGATCTATCAGGGGCGATTGAGCAGGCTTACGATGCAGTTGAGAAAAAAGGCCTTGTTCAACCGATTGAAGGGGTCAGCGCGGTTATCACGGAACTTTACAGGCAGGGCTATAAACTGGCAATAGTCACTACCGATGACACGCAGAAAGCAGAAGATAATTTAAAAATGATCGGCCTAGACCGCTATTTCCAGGTCGTATTGGGCTGCGACCGGGTTGTTCACTGCAAGCCGGCTCCTGACCTGGTGTTAGAGGCATGCAGGCAGCTTGATCTGTCACCGGGGGAAGCAGCCGTGATAGGGGATACTGTAGCTGATATGAAAATGGGTAAAGCGGCTGGCGCAGCGTTCAGCCTTGCCGTTGCCAGCGGCGTGACAACTCCTGGCAGGCTGTCTGAATTTGCAGATATGGTTATTGAAAGTGTGGCTTTCATGGTAAGCAGATAATTAACCTTTTTACCTGTGGTAAATTAAATGCAGCGGGAGGTGTTGAAAGCAGCAAAAACTTTAAAAGCAGGTTTATCCAGCTTCATAAAACAGCTGTAAAGAGGAGGTAAATAATTTGAAAAAGAAATACCTGTTTTTGATGCTTACCCTTGTCTTAGTGCTTGGCCTTGCGGTTTTGGGGTGTGGTAACGGCACCACCGATGAAGTGGTGGATGAAAATGGCGAGGTAGATGAAAATGGAGAGGAAGAAGTAACTGGCCCAAGAACGGTTGCTATTTATACGCACAACGATGAAGAAGAAATGCAGTATTTTCTGGAAGCCCTTGAGCGCGATACGGGAATACGCGGTGAAATTCTGCGCATGTCCAGCGGAGAGCTCTGGAGCAGGATTGAAGCGGAAAATCCAAACTTTGGCGCGGACATGGTCTGGGGTATGATGCACAGCTTTGCCCTGCGGGCAGAAGAAATGGACATTCTCTACGAGTACGATTCTCCGGCCTGGGCAGACATTCCCGCCGAGTTTAAAGACCCGGATGGACGCTGGTACGGTTGGTCTTACTGGTATAATGCCGTTGCAGTCAACACAGATTTAATAGAATCGGCCGGATATGAACCGCCGGCGAGCTGGGAAGATCTTTTAGACCCGAGATGGAAAGGGGAAATTGTTGCCCCTGATCCCGGCACTTCAGGCACTGCATACCTGATCGTGGCAACGATCATGCAGTTAATGGGAGAAGATGCCGGATGGGATTATCTCTATGCCCTGCATGAAAATATCGACCAGTATACAAAATCAGGTACTGCCCCTGCCCAGATGGTGGCAGAAGGAGAATACATGATTGGGCTCAGCTGGGATATGGGGGTCTATAACCGTGTGGCTGAAGGGTACCCGATGATTGCCGTGATCCCCAGCGAGGGTGTCGGGTTTGACCTTGACGTGGCCTGGATTTTCAACGGGGCCGAGAACCTCGACACTGCCAAGGCTGTAATTGACTGGATTGGGTCCGAAGACGGGATGAGAGCAGCCCTTGATTATCGCGGCATGGTTACCCGGGCCGAGGTAATGGATGGGGAATTTGAAGTTAATTTCATAGATTATGATGCTGTATGGGCGGCGGAAAACCGTGACCGGATCATGGAGCGGTGGCGGGATGAATTCCCCTATTCTGAATAAAATGTTGTAATCTGCTTTTTAATGCAGCTTCTTGATTGCCCTGTTATACCTGCGAGGCCGCTAAAATGCGGCCTCGCTTGTTTTTAGATAATATAAAAACCGGTATTTTAGTGAATATGATGTTGCATATTTACATTTACAGTGATAATGTTTCCTTGGCTTTATAGATAAATGATAGCGCCAAGGGCTTCATAAGGGCTACATTTCGTTTGCCGATTGATTTTTTCAAGCTTATCAGTTTATTTACAGGGGGTTCTGTGATTGAAGTCGCTTTTTGAACAGGAGAAATACCTGCCCATCCTGGCGGAAACAGATCTACTGGTTGTTGGCGGGGGCCCGGCCGGACTGGCTGCAGCCCTGGCCGCAGCGCGCGAAGGTGTTGATACAATCCTGCTGGAAAGATTCGGTTACCTTGGCGGCACGCTAACCCAGGCGATGGTTGAATCGCTGGTTTGGTACCGCCATGAAAACACAGTTGAAGCCGGGGGCATAGGCAGGGAGCTGGAAGAATATGCTGCCGAATTTGGGGGGACTTATCCTGACCCTGAATCTACTGGCCGGCTGCTTGATGCCGATATGTTTAAATGTGCAGCAGACCGCCTGATTACTGAGTCTGGCGTTAAGCCCCTCTACCACTGTTATGCCGTAGGGGCCCATGTTGAGAAAGGCCTGGTAAAGGGCATTATTACAGAAAGTAAATCCGGGCGGCAGGCGATTCTGGCTAAAACGGTTATTGATGCCACCGGCGATGCTGATATAGCCGCCTTCGCGGGAACCCCATACACCATGGAACCCAGGGGGCGCCTGATGGATGTAACAACCGGTTTTGGTGTCAGCGGGGTTGATGCTGACGCTTTCAGAAAACATATTGCAGAACACCCGGGGAAAATTGGTGACTGGTCCAGCTTAACTGATAAGGGAGAAGAACAGTTATTTAGCGCTTATTTCACCCATGTTTTTGAGCAGGCGCGCAAAGCCGGGGTTATTCCTGGGGACTCCCCGCTGGAGGGTTTCTGGCATGCCATAACTGAAGCCGGTGAAGTAACGGGAATCAATGTTGTCAGGGTTACCGACATAGATTGCACTAATGTCTGGGATTTAACCAGGGCGGAAATAGAAGGACGAAAGCAGGTTTTGCAGGCCTTAGAAGCGCTGCGCCGTTATCAGCCCGGTTTTGAAAATGCAAAATTAAGGACCATCGGATCATCCATCGGGACCAGGGAGTCGCGCAAGATTGTGGGTAGATACTGCCTGAATGAATATGATGTAAGAAACCAGGCAGCATTTGAAGATACAATCGGTATTTTCCCCGAGTTTCTCGATGCGTACGGGATTGTGGTAATCCCAACCACGGGCCGCTATTTCCAGGTCCCATACGGTATTATGGTCCCTCAAAAAGTTGATAATCTCCTGGTAGCAGGCCGCTGCGTGGCCGGTGACCAGGTTTCACATTCGGCTACGCGGCAGATGATGTGCTGTGCTGTTACCGGCCAGGGGGCCGGAGTTGCGGCCGCGGTGGCAGTAAAAACAGGCCAAACAACCTCCACCGTTGATATACAGGCAGTGCAAAAACAGCTGGTAAGGCAGGGGGTAAGAATCAATTAAGGTATTCATTTGTGCATTTCGCATATAAGAAGCAGTTTTTTTCTGTGCAATACACAAAGGACATTTACAAGTAATATTTAATTGTTTATTTACTTTATTGTTTTGTTAGCAATATATCTGAGGAGGGGAAATTATTGAAAAACTTTAAAGGCAGTCTGTTTTATCTCGGTTTAGTTTTGTTCCTTGTATTTTCAATGCTCGCCTTTACCGGTTGCGGCGAAGAAGATGTAGTAGACGAACCTGATGTTACAGAACCGGATGATGAGGTTGTGGGCGAAAGCGTGCTGCGGGTTGCCCTGCAGACCAACCCCAACACTATTGAACCGGCAACCGGCGATACCAGGACGGCGTCCAATGTGGCCTGGAGTATTTTTAGCTCACTGGTCTGGTTAAACGACGATGGTATTGTTGTCCCAGCCCTGGCAGAAAACTGGGAGATTTCCGATGACGGCCTGGTTTACACCTTCTATCTGCGCGATGATGTGGTCTTCCACAATGGCTATCCCTTTACTGCTGACGATGTGGTATTCACCTGGGAACGCGGACAGGGGAGCGATATAACCTACCGGGAAGATTTTCTTGCCGTAGCTGAAATGGTGAAAATCGACGACTATACAGTGGAAGCAAGGCTTGATGCACCCAATGCTTTCATCCTGCTCCTGATGAACGAGCACTGGGGTATTTTATCCAAGCAGTACCATGAAGAAGTCGGTGAAGAAGGCTACCTTCAGAATCCTGTGGGAACCGGTCCCTTCAAGTTTGTAGAATGGCGGACCGGCGACAGGATCGTCCTTGAAGCTTTTGAAGACTACTGGGAAGAAGGTTACCCCAGGGTAGATACTCTTATTTACCGTCCGATTCCCGACACGGCAACCCGCTTTGCCGCGCTGGTTAACGATGATATTGATATTGTGAGCAACCTCGGGCCGGAACAGGCTGATGCCGTTGTTGCCGCAGATGGTGTATCGCTCGTAACCTACGGTCAGGACAGGGTATATTATGTTACCTTCAACAACATGAGTACCGGTATTGGCACTCCCATCGAAAATCAGCTTGTCCGGCAGGCAATGAGCTATGCTATTGACTACGATGCCATTATAGACAGGCTTTTTGATGGATATGCTGAAAGAGTATCCGGCTTCATTATTCCAGGTAACCTGGGATATGATCCAAGCGTTGCCCCCTATCCTTACGATCCTGACAGGGCCAGGGAACTGCTTGCTGAAGCAGGATATCCCGACGGGTTTGCCATAGAAATGGCTGGGCCTTCCGAAACCTATACTAACTTTGAGCAGGTTCTGCAGGCAGTGGCTGGTTACTGGGCAGAGATAGGGATTGAAGTCGACCTGCAATTTATGGAATCCGGGATGTTCTGGGACCTGCAGGCTAACCGCCAGCTTCCACCGCTCTTCGGAGACAGCTGGTCTTCAGGGACCGGTGAAGCATACCCCCGCCTGATCGGTTCAGTCGGAGGGGAAGATGCCAGTTATGCGGCATGGCTTGACCCGGTACTGGTAGACATGGTGCGGGAAGTTGAAATGACAGCTGACTCCGTTGAACGGGCCGAGGTCTACACCAGGATCCTGAGATACATGCACGAGGATCCGCCATTTATTTATCTCTACGCACCTACAGCCTTCGAGGCAATTAATGACAGGGTTCAAAATTACAACCCCAGGATTTCAGAGCAGTATTACCTGAAAGGTGTAAGCGTAGAATAATTTAAGCTGTTAAGATAGGATAAGAAAAGCGCGGCCCCCCCGGCCCCGAAAGCTGGGCCGGGGGGGTTGATTGAGATATAATAAGGAGTAGTAATTTGAGGTACCTTTTATCAAAGCTGGCTTATTCTGCTGCCCTGCTGCTGGGAGTATTGTTCCTGGTCTTTATGCTCCTGCACATCACGGGGGACCCGGTAAGCCTGATGGTATCACGACATGCCACTCCTGCAGAAATTGAAGCTCTGCGCGAGGAGCTGGGCTTTAACCGACCGGTTCTCGTGCAGTTCGGTGATTTTCTATCGAACGCTTTCCGGGGAGACTTTGGTAATTCATTCCGTTACCGCCAGCCGGCAATGGATCTTGTTTTACAGAGAATACCGGCCACCATTGAACTGGCTTCGGTGGCCCTGCTAATGGCCATATTGATGGGTGTAACCATCGGTATTCTTGGCGGGTCAAACCCCAACACAATTTTAGACAGCCTGGCCAGGGGCATAGGCCTCCTCGGGCAGACGATTCCCACCTTTTGGCTGGGCCTGATCCTGATTATCATATTTTCCCTTAACCTGGGCTGGTTTCCCTCCTTTGGCAGGGAAACCTTCACCTTTCTTGGCCTTACCCTGCCTGACAAGTCAATTATCCTGCCTGCATTTGCGCTAAGCCTTTTTACCACGGGGCAGCTGGCCCGGTTTACCCGGTCTGCCGTAATGGAAGTTATGAACGAGGATTATGTGACTACAGCCAAAAGCAAGGGGCTAAAAAAGCGGCGGATTTATTTTAAGTACATCCTCAAGAATTCTGCCATACCCCTGATCAGCATTATCGGTGTCCAGTTTAGCTACCTATTGAGCGGTTCTATTTATATTGAAACTATTTTTTCCTGGCCGGGGCTGGGCAACCTGCTGGCTGAAGCGGTCAGTACCCGTGACTTTTTCCTGGTCCAGGCAACTGCATTCTTTACCAGCCTGGTAGTAATCGGGCTGCAGTTTTTTACCGATCTTGTTTACGCATTAGTTGATCCCAGGATTCGCTACAGGTGATTACGTGAAAGATAATGACAAGGACAAATTAAATAACGGTCTAACCGGACTGCTGGTCGATGAGGAAGATGACCGCAGTATTCGCGCCAGGTTATTTTACCTCTGGCGGCTGCTCTGGCGGGACAAGGCCGGGCTGATCGGCCTGCTTGTTTTCCTGACGATCATTTTCTGTGCAATCTTTGCATCTGCTCTCTCTCCCCATGATCCGCTGAAACAGGATCTCTATGCTTCCAGGCAGCCTCCTGCATGGACAGAAGAAGGCAGCCCGGAGCACATCCTGGGAACTGACAACCTGGGACGGGATATCTTCAGCAGGATCATCTACGGCAGCAGGGTTTCGATCATGGTCGGGTTCTTAGGGGTTTCCATGGCCTTCACGCTGGGCATTATCATTGGTTTAATAGCCGGGTTTAAGGGCGGCAGAACCGATAATATTATCATGACCCTGACCAACATGGTTCTTGCCCTGCCGTACCTTGTTTTCGTAGTTTTTATTGCTGCCGTGCTGGGTAGAAGCCTTTTAAATGTTGTCCTCATTTTTGGTTTAACCGATATTCCCATATTTGTCCGGGTAACCAGGGGCGAAGTGCTGCGCCTGCGTGAAGAAGGATATATTGAAGCGGCGATCAGTATCGGGCAGAAGACACCGGCCATTATTTTTAAACATATTATGCCAAACCTGATCGGTCCGCTGGTGACCCTGGCTACTTTTGAGATGTCCGCCATGATATTTTATGAAGCCGGACTTGGTTTTCTAGGCCTTTCGGTCCCACCGACCGTGCCCAGTTGGGGCAACATGCTGGCCGAGGGCAGGCAGTACTTAACAGTATATCCCTGGATGTCAATTTATCCGGGCCTCGCCATCGTGATCACCGGTTTTAGCATGAACCTGTTTGGCGACTGGCTGAGGGATGCCCTGGACCCCCGGCTGCGCAGGATGAAAAAATAACTTAAAAAGCAGGATGGTTGAGTTGAAACCTTTGTTATCTGTAAAAAATTTATCCACCCGTTTTGACACTTTTGACGGTGCTGTTTATGCGGTAAATGATGTAAGCTTTGATCTTTACCCGGGTGATACACTGGCCGTGGTTGGGGAAAGCGGCAGCGGTAAAAGTGTTACCATGCTCTCTCTGCTTGGCCTGTTGTCAGGCAGCAACGAGGTAACGGGAGAAGCCCGCTTCAGCGTCGCAGGATTTGAAACAGACCTGCTTAAGATTTCCAGCGCAGATCTTAACCGGCTGCGGGGAAACAGGATTAGCTTAATCTTCCAGGATGCCCTGCGTTCGCTTAACCCGGTTATGACTGTGGGTGAACAGATTTCTGAATCACTTCTCACCCATAAAGTTCGCGAGGAAAGAAATGCGGAGCTAAAAGAAGAAGCAGGCAGGATGAGAGGCAGCGGTGTCAGCAGGGTTTTCCAGGGTGCCCTGAGATCGTTTAACCCGGTTATGACCGTGGGTGAGCAGATCAGTGAATCGCTGATTACCCACAGGGGTTACAATAAAAAGAGCGCCTATAAAAGGGCTGTTGAACTCCTGGAGATGGTTGGCATATCGCAGCCCGATAAGCGCTATCATTCTTACCCTCACATGTTTTCCGGTGGGATGAGACAAAGGGCTATGATCGCCATTGCAATCTCCTGTACCCCTGATATTTTAATTGCCGATGAGCCGACAACGGCCCTGGATGTTACAATCCAGGCCCAGATTGTTGAGCTAACCCGCCGGCTTCAACAGGAGCTGGGAATGGCGGTTATCTGGATTACCCATGACCTGGGTGTTGTTGCAGGACTGGCTGACAGGGTAATGGTTATGTACGGCGGGACCGGGGTAGAGATAGCCCCGGTGGACCGGCTTTACGAAACCCCATGCCATCCTTATACTGAAGGGCTCCTGGGGGCAATACCGAGCATCGCAGAGGAAGGGGATGAAAGCCTGGTCAGTATAGAAGGCTCCCCACCCGACCTCTACCAGGCTCCCAGTCACTGTCAGTTTGCCTGGCGCTGCCGCTACGTGCTTGAGAGGTGCTGGAAGGAAATACCACCCGGTTACCAGGTGGCCGACGGTCATGTAACCAAGTGTTTTTATGATATGTTGAACAAAAAACCCCGGGTTGAGGCTGATATTAGTGGATAAATTAATCAGGATTGAACACATAACCAAGCATTTTGATCTGAAAAGCAGTTTTTTGTCTCTCGGTACATCACCGCTTGTTAAGGCTGTAGATGATATCAGTTTTGATATATACAGAAATGAGACCCTGGGGCTGGTCGGGGAAAGCGGTTGCGGCAAGTCAACTCTTGGCAGGGTTATCCTGCGCCTGATAGAGCCTACATCCGGGTCTGTCTTTTATGAAGATACTCATGTCAACCTGCTCAAGCCGGAGGAGATGCGTAAGTTTCGCACAAAAATGCAGATTGTTTTCCAGGACTCTTACTCCTCTCTTAACCCGCGCCACAAGGTGGGAGAGATTATTGCCGAGCCGATGACCATTCACACCGATATGAGCAGCCGCGATATTAGGCAAAGGATTGTTGAACTTTTGAGCCTGGTTGGCTTAAAGCCGGCCCATGCTTCCCGTTTCCCGCACGAGTTTTCAGGAGGGCAGCGGCAGCGAATTAATATTGCCCGCACCCTTGCGCTTTACCCGAGCTTTATTGTCTGCGATGAACCGATTTCCGCCCTCGATGTTTCTATCCAGGCCCAGGTGGTAAACCTGTTGAAAGATCTGCAGAAAAAACTGGGGATCACCTATCTTTTCATTGCACACGACTTAAGCATGGTTAAACATATTTCCGATCGAATCGCGGTAATGTACTTGGGGAAAGTGATGGAACTTGCAGCCAGCAGGGAACTTTTTATTAACCCCCTGCACCCCTACACGCAATCCCTCATTTCTGCCATTCCAATCCCTGATCCTAAAAAGGAGCGCCTGCGCAAGCCGATAGTCCTGGAAGGTGAAGTGCCCAGCCCGGTTAACCCTCCATCAGGGTGTGTTTTTCATACCAGGTGCCCGGTCAGCGACGACCTTTGCTCCCGGGAAGTCCCTGAATACCGCGAAGCAGGCGCCAAACACTTCGTTGCCTGTCACTATGCCGGCGTACGCAAGGCAGCTCAAATAGATCACCTGTAAAAATGAAGGATAGCGCTGTAGCATAATGTTGCAATTTGCAACAAAAGCTGTTATAATTTATGCAACTCGTTCCTGTTCTGGAGGTGGCAATAATGT
>SLQM01000126.1 GCA_007131435.1 Syntrophomonadaceae bacterium | reverse complement strand
TCCAGCTCCGTTTTCTGCCAGCTGTCTTGCTGCGAGATTGGTGGAGTCAACGGTTTCCTGATAATTAATACCCTTACTTTTCAGCAGTTCAATATCAAGCAGGTCCGGTTCACCAGTCAGCCGGTAACCCCTGTTCTGGCAGGCATCTATCCGGTAGCCGCCCAGGCGGAGCCCTTCTATGTTCTTCCAAATAGCAGATCGGCTCACTTTCAGCTTTTTACTGAGCTTTTCACCTGATATATAGCCGCCCGGTTTATCTTTAAACGCACGAAGGATTATTATTTTTGTATTATTCATACTGTCACCCTGTATACTATTCTGATAAAATAGTATAAGGGTATGCAGAAACAATTGTCAACTTAAATGTGCTAAATAAAGGTTGACAATCTTTTATTGCAACTGTTAATAAAGAAAAAAAGACGCAGTCTTTAGACTGCGCCTAGCGATATATATAAAAAGAGGGGGTCAACTCGTTTTTTATTATAAAGGTTTAACATTACAGGAATATTACAAAAAGGTTGTTTTTGTATTACAATTTTCTCCATGAACTCCATAAAGGGGAATATTTATGGATAGCATTAAAAAATACCTGCAAACTGATTTACAGCTTGTAAGCAGCAGCATGCCTGCTGCAAAAGTAGTAGAACTGTTATATTCTTCGCCCGGATCTGTTCTTTGCATTGCTGATAAAGCAGATTTAACCGGAGTAATAACTCCCTTTTCTGTTATAAAAGCACTTAAAAAGGCAAAGACTTTGGAAAACCTGGCAGCAGAAGACATGGTTATTAAGCCTTTGCCGGTTATCAGTGAAAGCCTGAGTTGGCCTGCAATCTGCAGCAGGATTATAGAAAAAGGAGCTGCCCTTTTTAAAGACAGCAGGGAAAATACACTTGGTGTCATTACCTTATCTTCATTTTTGGAATACCTGGCTGAGAACGTAAACACCCTGGAAAGAGAACTTTCGGCAGTTATTAACTTTTCCTCAGACGAAATTTTACTCGCCAATGGGGAAGGAGTGATTCTTCGCGCAAATTCACAGTTTGAAGAGCATTTTGGGATAAAACTTTCATCGGTAATCGGTAAAACTGTAGATGAACTGGAAGCCAGGAAAATATTTTTTCCTTCAGTCACCAAGCTGGTATTAAACAGCCTGGGCACCCAAACTGTAATCCAATCGCGAAGAGATGGAAGAAAGCTTTTAGCCACTGGAACTCCGGCATTTAATGAAGACGGGTCAATTTTCAGGGTTATAGTCAACACCAGGGATATTACCAGGCTTAATAAGCTCAAGCAGCAGCTGGAAGAGACAGAACTGCTTAAAAACCGCTATCGCCAGGAACTGGTCGAACTTCGCCAGGGCTATCTTGAGAAGATAATGATAGTTGCTTCAAGCCCGGTAATGACCGAACTGATGAAAGTGGCAAAAAAAATTGCTGCTGTTGATTCAACTGTAATGCTTACAGGGGAATCAGGCGTTGGTAAAGGGATGATCGCCCGCTACATTCATAATTGCAGCCCACGCCGGGATAAGCCCTTTACCATTGTAAATTGTGGCGCAATCCCGGAAAATCTTTTGGAAAGTGAGCTTTTTGGGTACGCAGGGGGTGCATTTACCGGCGCCCGCCGGGAAGGTAAAATAGGAAAGTTGGAGCTGGCCAATGAAGGCACGCTTTTCCTGGACGAAATAACAGAGCTGCCTCTTATTTTACAGGTTAAGCTTCTTCATGTTCTGCAGGAGGGGGTTGTTAACCCCATAGGCGGCAGCAGGGAAATCAAGCTTAATTTAAGGTTTATTGCTGCCAGCAACCGTGATATAGCAAAGCTTGTTGAGGAAGGTGAATTCAGGGAGGATCTTTTTTTCAGGCTGGATGTAATTCCACTGGAAGTACCCCCGCTCAGGGAGCGGCGTGAAGATATCAGGCCTCTTATAGGCCAGATCCTGGAAAAACTAAACATGCGCTATTCACGGCAAAAGTTCTTTTCCGAAGAAGCCATTAAATACCTGGAACAATATCGCTGGCCGGGAAACGTGAGGGAACTGGAAAATGTGATCGAAAGAACTGTCATAGTGGCAGATAATGATCAAATTGGCCCGGAATTCCTGCCGCCTCAAATCACCGGCGATGCTCGCACAGCACCATACCGGCATGGACAAAAAGTTGAACTGCAGCCCTTAAAGAAGGCCCGCGAAGCCCTTGAATATGAACTGTTTTCAGAAGCGCTGCGCAAGTGTAAGACAACATATGCCATTGCCAAAGCTCTCCAGGTTGATCAGTCCACGGTAGTTCGCAAACTTCAAAAATATAAACTTAATCGGGATGGTACCTAAAACCCAAATAGAAACACTGGCGCCGCGTTTATGGTTGTTTTAGATATTTAGTAATGTTATTATGACCATAAGTAGTTTATGTTGCCAATCCACAGGTTTATGTTATGAATTTGATATTATCCCCGTGGAAAGGAGAAAACTGATGAGAACTATATTCATAATCTTAATGGTTTTGGTGATTTTTGCTATCGCTGCAATTGCCATTCTTAACAGCGAGGTTGTCACTGTTCATTATCTTTTTGGTCAGTTAGATCTGAATCTTTTTGCAGTAATTTTAGCTTCTGCCCTGGCCGGTGTTATTGCCATGATTTTCTTTATGATCTATCGCAGTATTCATAATTATATAAAATCCGAAAGTGAACGCAGCCTGAAAAAAGAGCTGCAGCAACAGGTAAGAAACCTGGAGCATGAGAATAAAAGGTTGGAAAATGAGATCACTAAGATTCAACAGGAGCGGGAAGCTGCTGCTGAGAAAGCGCGCGCTGAACTGGAAAACGAAAAGAAGAGACTGGAAGAGGAGCTGTCAAGGCAGCAGAGAGAACGGGAAAATGCTGCAGCTAAAGAGCAGGCTGAACTTGACTCAGAAAAGAGAAAATTGGAAGAAGAGCTAAAAAAACAGCAAAAAGAAAAAGAGCGCCTTGCAGTACAGGCATCAGGAGACCAACCGCCAAAAAAAGGGTTCTTTGATTTTTTAAATAGATTTAAAGGATCGGAGTAGGTTAAATCGAATGCAGGTTAATGAGCATGAAATTAATAATTGATGCTTTTATGCATTAATTGATGTAAAAATGCATGATAATCCCTGGTTAGGGCTTTTTGTTTTATTAACAAGGAGTTCTTTTTTTTGTTATGAAATATAAATATTGCCGTTATATAAGACAATTTAGCCGCTGCAATAAATTGGATGTCATTTTATAGCAGATGGCACGACTATTGCTTTGTTAATTAATAAGAAAAGTTAGGAAGGAGCAATGGTGTATGAGTGAAAAAAAGCAGGCTAAACAATTTGGCCCCGGTCTCCGTTCGGAAGAACTTGCCAGGCTGCGATCTGAGAATGTAGCTGGAGGGATATCCTCGGTGATGCCGGTTTTTGTCAGGGAAGCCCATGGGGCAAAGTTAATTGATGTTGACGGTAATGAATACCTGGATTTTGCCGGTGGAATCGGGGTTGTCAACTTCGGTCACGGGCACCCGGCAGTAGTTGAAGCCATCAAGCAGCAGGCAGATAATTACCTGCATACCTGTTTTATGGTAGTAGCTTACGAACCATATGTGAGACTGGCTGAAAAACTGAACAGGCTGGTTCCGGGAGAATACCCCAAGAAAACGGCACTTTTCAACAGCGGAGCCGAAGCAGTAGAAAATGCGGTTAAGCTCTCCAGGCGCTACACGAAAAAGACAGGTATTATCTCGCTTGAGTGCGCATTTCACGGCCGGACGCTGATGACGATGAGCCTGACTTCGAAAGTTAAACCCTACAAGTACGGTTTTGGGCCTTTTGCCCCAGAAGTATATAAAATACCGGCTCCTTACTGTTTCCGCTGTCGCTTTGGCCTGGAGTACCCTTCCTGTGAACTGCACTGTGCCCGCTACCTGGAACAGTTCCTGGCTGTTGAATGTGCTCCCGATACAGTAGCAGCGCTGATTGCAGAACCGGTGCAGGGCGAAGGTGGATTTATTGTTCCGCCGCAGGACTACTTCAAAGTACTGCACGAAATCTGTAAAAAACATAACATTGTGCTGATCATGGATGAAATCCAATCCGGCTTTTACCGTACCGGCGGCCCGCTGGCCAGCCACTACTATAGTATTGACCCGGACCTGGTGACCATGGCCAAATCTTTGGCCGGTGGGGTCCCGATCAGTGCCCTGACAGGACGGGCGGAAGTAATGGACGCTGCAGGCCCCGGTGAAATTGGAGGCACTTATGGTGGTAATCCTCTCGGTTGTGCAGCAGCCCTGGCTGTGCTGGAAACAGCTGAGAAAGAAAGCCTGGCAGCGAAAGCTGAAGAGACCGGTAAGAGAACAGCTCAAAGGCTTGATCGAATAGCAGAAAAATATGCCCTGGTTGGCGAGCACCGCGGCCTGGGAGCAATGCGGGCGCTGGAACTGGTGAAGGACCGTAAAACTAAAGAACCTGCTGCAGATGAAGCAAAAGCGATTGTCAAACGCTGCCACGAGAAAGGTCTGATTATCATTACGGCAGGCGTATTTGGCAACGTAATCAGGTTCCTGATGCCTGTTAATATATCAGAAGAGGAATTGAACCGCGGCCTGGATATCCTTGAAGAGGCGATTGCCGAAGAGCAGGGAGGCAGCTAAGATGCAATCGATGTTCGGAAAAATGCTGGTCATAGACCTTACTAAGTCAGATATTATCGAAAAAGATCTGGATCACGAAATTTTGAGGAGCTACCTGGGCGGCAAAGGATTGGGCAGCTACCTGTTGTTAAAAATGCTCCCTCCCGGGGTGGATCCACTTTCACCCGAGAATGTGCTGATCTTTGCAACCGGCCCGGCAACCGATACTGTTTTGGCTCCGGCCAGCCGTTACGGGGTATTCAGTAAATCTCCTGCTACCGGACTCTATTCAGAATCATACAGCGGAGGGCATTTGCCTCCGCTGATGAAAAGGACCGGTTACGATGCCATAGTGATAACGGGTGCATCCGAGGAACCCTGTTTTATCAGCATCTCTGAAGTTGGGGTTAATTTTTATGATGCGAAAGAGATCTGGGGTATGGAAACCTACGAAGCAGACGAAGCGGTTGTTAAAGCAGCGGGTATAAACGATGCCAAGGCGCTGGTTATAGGTCCGGCGGGAGAGCGCCAGCTCGGCTTTGCCTGCATTAAGAATGATCGCTGGCGCAGCGCTGGAAGGACTGGGCTTGGAGCCGTTATGGGCTCAAAAAATTTAAAAGCAATAGTCTTCAGCGGCAGCGCCAAGGCACCTCTTGCCGACGAAGGGGGCTTGAAAGACTGGAGCCGCAACTTTTTTAAACAAAACAAGGAGTCTGCTTCAGCCCAGCTCTATAAAAACAAGGGAACCCCGGCCCTGGTAGCAATAGCAAATAACACCGGGTTTTTCCCTACCCGTTACTGGTCGGAAGGTCGCCTCGAAGGTTGGGAAAAGATCAGTGCCGAGTATATGCAGGAAAATATGGAAGTTAAATCCCGCGGGTGTTACCGCTGTTTCTTTGCCTGCGGCAAGCTGACCACCGCCCTGGAAGGGCGCCACAAGGGGCTGCAAGTTGAAGGCCCTGAGTTTGAAACCATTTATGCTTTTGGTGGACTCTGCTGCCTGCCTGAAATGGAAGAGATTTTATATCTGAACGATCTATGCGACCGCTGGGGAATCGATACGATCAGCGCCGGCAACATTGCCGCTTTTGCTATAGAGGCAGGCTTGAAAGGGAAACTTAAAAATGCTCCCAGTTACGGTGATGCCCAGTCGATTGCCGATTTTCTAAAATCGGTTGTAGAGGTAAAAGGTGAAGGCGAAATTTTTAAAAACGGGATCAGGGAAGCTGCCAAGACCCTGGGTATGGAAGACTTTGCTATCCATGTTAAAGGACTGGAACCGGCAGGTTATGACCCGCGTGTCCTGAAAGGAATGGGATTGGCTTATGCCACCTCCGACCGCGGCGCCTGCCACCTGAGAACAACTTTTTACAAGCCTGAATTAAGCGGCATGATCGATCCGGCCCAGGTTGTTGAAAAAGCGCGCATGTTTGTCGATTTTGAAGACAGGTTAAATATTTATGATACCCTGGTATTTTGCCGCTTTTACCGCGACGTTATTCACTGGGAAGAGTTGATAAAGATTATCTATTTCCTGACCGGTGAAAGATATGGAGTGGCTGACTTGCGGGCCATGGCCGGACGGATACAAACCATGACCAGGCTCTTTAACCTGCGAGAAGGCGCAACTATGGCCGATGATAAATTGCCGAAACGCCTGGTCAGTGAAGCGATAAATGACGGAAAAGATTTGGTTACCGAGGATGAAATGGCTGCCATGCTGAGCGATTATTATCTGCTGCGCGGCTGGAATGAAAACGGGGTGCCCCCGCAAAATAATTTATTTACATTTTAAGGAGGATTTACTATGGCGGTTGATGTTGAAAAAAACAAGAAACAGGATAATACGCTTGATGCTACTTTAAACAGCATCAGGCAGGCAGTTGAAATGGGAGATCTTTCATATGAAGTATACGAATACCTTAAAACTCCCATGCGTTTTGTCGAAGTTGGTGTTCCTGTTGAAATGCAGGATGGCAGGATGGAAGTATTTACAGGTTACCGCTGCCAGCACAATAATGTTTTTGGGCCATATAAAGGGGGAATTCGTTTTCACCCTGCAGTAACAATCGATAGTATTAAGGCCCTTTCAATGTGGATGACCTTAAAGTGTTCACTGGTTGGCGTACCCTTTGGTGGTGCCAAGGGTGCAATTGTGGTTGATTCAACAAAGATGACCATTAAAGAGCGGGAACGGATGACCCGCAGCTATGTGCGTGCCCTGGGCAGTGTCCTTGGCCCGGAAACTGATATCCCCGCTCCTGATGTGTTTACTGATGCCCAGGTTATGGCCTGGATTGCTGATGAATACAGCGATATTATGCGCGAGCCTTCTTTCGGGGTTGTTACAGGCAAGCCGCTTGCCGTGGGTGGTTGTGTGGGAAGAAACGAAGCGACAGGCAGAGGGTGTTTCTTTATCGGCCGTGAAGCCGCCAAGGCACTTGATATCCCCCTCGAGGATGCCCGCGTAGCTGTGCAGGGTTTTGGTAATGTGGGCAGCAATGCTGCCATTCTTTTTGCTGAAGTTGGTTGTCCGGTTATCGCTGTAAGCGATGTTAGCGGAGGGCTTTACAATAAGAACGGTATAGATATTTTTAAGCTGCTTGATCATGTTGAGAAAACAGGTTTTGTGAAAGGTTTTGAAGATGCTGAAGAGATCACCAATGAAGAGCTGCTGACTATCGACTGCGACATTCTGATTCCTGCCGCCCTGGAAAACCAGATTAACAGCGGTAATGCCGATCAGGTAAAGGCAAAAATAGTCATTGAAGGGGCAAATGGGCCAACCACTCCAGAAGCCGACCAGGTATTAAAGGATAAAGGAATTCTTGTTGTTCCCGATATCCTGGCCAATAGTGGCGGGGTTACTGTTTCATATTTTGAGTGGGTTCAGAACAACTACGGGTTCCGCTGGGATTTAGAAACAGTAAACCGCCGCCTTGAAGAAAAGATGACGGAAGCTTTTAAAATGGTATACAAGTACTACTGTGAAAAATGTGTAGGTTCTGATATGCGTACCGGTGCCTACATGTATTCTACCCAGCGTTTGGCAGAAGCAATGCACTACAGGGGCTGGTTAAGTAACGGAACGCACAGGAAATAAATGCCGTTAAATACTTTATGCCGGGGTCAGTTATATGGTATACTGTTCCCGGCATAAAGATAAAAATTGTGCAAGTTTAATAATCTACAGCTGGTGTTGATATAATAATCAATAAGGTTTTGATCGTTTTTAGTAGAAAATTTTAATAAATCAGTATGTGTTTTGGTTACTTTCTGTCACTTCTGGTAGGTTGAAGTATAGAATCATAAGCGGTGTTGTATTTGTAAGTTTTAGGAGGAGATATATACCTTGGCTCAGGCTAGAAGAAAAAGCTCTGACACCGATCTTCTAATTAATCGTGAGTGGTGTAAGGGATGCGGTATATGTATAGCTTTCTGTCCGAAGGAAGCTCTTTTTATTGATCAAGAAGGAAAAGCAGATAAATACATGGACAGTTGTACATCCTGTGGCATATGTGAAACTTATTGCCCTGATTTTGCGATTTCTGTTGTTAAGAGGAGGATTAATATCAATGCCGGAAAGCAAACCGGTTCTGATGCAAGGCAATGAAGCCTGCGCCGTGGGCGCTATTCATGCCGGCGTCCGTTTTTATGCCGGCTACCCCATAACACCATCGACTGAAGTTGCAGAGCAAATGGCTGCTCGCTTGCCTGATGTCGGCGGTGTTTTTATTCAGATGGAAGATGAAATAGCAGGAATGGCTGCAGTAATTGGCGCTTCCATAGGAGGATTGAGGGCGATTACCGCTACAAGTGGGCCGGGTTTTTCATTGAAGCAGGAAAATTTTGGCTATGCCATAATGGCGGAAATTCCCTGCGTAGTTGTAAATGTGCAGCGTATGGGACCCAGTACAGGCGTGCCAACAGCGCCTGCCCAGGGTGATATGATGCAGGCTCGCTGGGGTACTCATGGAGATCACCCTGTTATTGCATTTTCACCGGCCTCGGTTTATGAAACATATTATTTAACTATTGCAGCAGTAAATCTCAGTCAAAAACTGCGCCAGCCAGTTTTAATTATGCTTGATGAAGTAATCGGGCATATGAGGGAAAAGGTTTCAATTCCCGAGACAGGCAAATTGATGGTTGAAAAATCAAGCAGTAATGTTCCCTCAGATTGGAAGCCATATGACGAAAAAGGTTTAACCCCGCTTGTTCCATTTGGGTTTGGTCATTATTATCATGTTACTGGCCTTTTTCACGACCAGTATGGTTTTCCCACCGGCGATCCATTGCAGGTTGAGAGATCTCTTGATAGAATACACGATAAACTGAAGAAATATCGTGATGAAATTATGTTTACAAACTATATTGGCCACAAAGAACCGCGTGTCGCTATAGTTACATACGGGTGCACTGTAAGATCTGCCAGGGCCGTAGTTAAGAAAGCATACTGGCAGAACAGGTTACCCGTTGGTCTGCTTAGCCTGCAAACTGTTTGGCCTTTCCCGGATAAGGAAATAGAGGCTTTAGCCGAGCAGGTGGATGTGATTATCGTTCCTGAAATGAATATGGGCCAGATTGTAGGAGAAGTTGAACGCTATGCCCGTGGTAAAGCAGAGGTTGTTCCACTGAATCGCTACGATGGTGAAATGATAAACCCGGATCAGATTTCTGAAGAAGTTGGGAGGTGGCTGTCATAGAACAGTTAACCCAGGATTTTTTAAGGACTAAAAAACTTCCACATATCTGGTGTCCAGGCTGTGGCAATGGAATTGTAACTGCAGCTCTGGTGCGAGCAATTGAGCGGGCAGATTTTGACCAGAAAGATGTTGTAATTGTATCAGGTATTGGTTGTTCTTCGAGAGCTGCAGGGTACCTTAATTTTAACACACTGCATACAACCCACGGCCGGGCCCTTGCTTTTGCAACCGGTTTAAAGATGGCCCGACCGGAGCTAAAGCTATTTGTGATCATGGGTGATGGAGATTGCAGTGCTATTGGCGGAAACCACTTTATACACTCTGCCAGGAGGAATATTGATTTAAATGCAGTAATAGTTAATAACCATATATATGGCATGACCGGAGGGCAGCACTCTCCTTTAACTCCTGTCGGTAAAAAGGCCACAACTGCTCCCCGCGGCACTCTGGAAAGGGAATTTGATTTGCTAAAATTAGCAAGGGGTGCAGGAGCTACTTTTGGTGCAAGGGGTATTGCTGCTCAACCAAGGCAACTTGAGCAGTTGATAGCCAGGGCCGCCAAGCATAAGGGGTTCTCCGTTGTTGAAGCGCTTTCACCATGTCCGATTGCTTATGGCCGCCGGAATAAACTTGGCGGGGCAGTAGAAATGCTGCGAGAGATGAAAGACAGCAGTATATCTGTAGAAAAAGCCTCTTCCATGGATACTTCTGAGCTGGAAGATAAAACACTGACAGGTGTACTTTTTTCAGAAGAAGCACCTGAATTTTCCGAGGAATACCACAAGTCAATCAATAAAGAGAATGCCTAAAAGGCGGGAGGAATAGTTTTGGCAAATCGACAGGAAATATTATTAACCGGGGCAGGTGGACAGGGCCTGATACTGGCATCCATAGTTCTCGCCAATGCTGCTGTTAATGATAATAAAAATGTTGTCCAGACACAATCCTATGGGCCTGAAGCCAGGGGCGGTGCCAGCATGTCGGGCGTTATTATAGATATAGATACTATAGAATACCCCAAGGTTACTAACCCAACAGTACTGCTTTGCATGAACCAGGCTTCTTTTAATAAATACATGCCAAAGGTTAAACCGGATTGCACAATCATTGTTGACTCAACCTTCGTCAGCGGTTCTTACAGTGATGAATTCAATGTGCAGGCTTTTCCCATAACCCGGGCAGCAAGGGAGCAGCTGGGTAGAGAAGTTGTTGCGAATATGCTGGCTCTTGGCGTCATAAATGCTGCTACCGGCCTTGTCGATCGTGAAATCTTCAGGGATAGTATTTTCAAAATGGCTCCCAAGGGAAGTGGTGAGCTTAATCAAGAGGCTTTTGACCTGGGTTATCGCCTATACGAGGAAGGTACAGGGCAGGATATCGGAGTATCTGCTCAAACCCCTCAATAAAAGAGTAATACTGGTTGTTATAGTTACCGTTATAGCGACAGAACTATTTATAGTAACCGATATTGGCCCTTTTCGATTTTCAATCGGTACTGTTGTCTTTGTTTACGCTATTCTAAGTCTTAGCCATCTCCTTATTATTCCCACAGCAGCTCTTGTTGCCATATCAACGCTTCTTTTTAGGGTGGGGCTGGATTATTTTTTCTGGTTGCCCCGCGATTACTTTACTTTTATGATGGCCCACCAGTACTCCGGGGTTATTTATTTTTTGGTTCTTTCTATTATCCTGAGAGTTGGGGGGATAAGGAAAGGGGCGCACAGGAATTCATCGCAGCTGTTACTTGTACTGGGGATTGCCATTACCGTTTCCAATCTCTCAGAAGCACTGGTAAGAGTGTCTTATGATGAAATTATTGCCTTAAACAACCTGATCATCCTTGTGGCAATGTCTGCTGTCCAGGTATTCCTGGTTATCAGTTTGGTAAATATAAGCCATTTTCAAAAAACCATGGTTCTTGACGAGCAGGAAAAGGAAAGTTATGAAAAAATGCTCATTGTAGCATCAGAACTCTACGATGAGCTTTTCTATATGCAAAAATCAATGGAAAACATAGAAAATATAATGGCAAAAAGCTATAATCTACATAAACAGCTTAAAGAGTTAAAGCTTAACAACAGGTCGTTGGAAAAAGAAGCGCTTGCAGTGGCAGAAGAGGTTCATGAAGTGAAGAAGGACACCATGCGAATCCTGGCCGGTTTGGGAGAGGTTTTAAAAATTAAGAAAGAAAAACCGGTTATGAATTTATCCGAGTTATTGGACCTGGTGATTAAAACAAATCGCAGCTACAGCCAGAGCCTTGAAAAAATGGTTCAGTTTAATATGCAGATCGAAGATGACCCGGAAGTAGAGCAGATTTACCCACTTCTGGCTATTCTGAACAATCTGGTTTCAAATGCCGTTGAAGCTATCCCTGCAGAAGGCTATGTGCGTCTCAGGGTAAGGATGAAGGGCAAGATCCTGAGAGTATATGTCTGTGATAACGGAGAACCGATAAAAGAGCGCGACCGGGCGCTGATTTTCGAACCTGGCTTTACCACCAAGTTTACATCTGAAGGGGTTCCTTCAACAGGTATTGGGCTGGCTTATGTTAAAGGGCTTGTTGAGAATTTCCGGGGCAGGGTTTGCTTTAGGGAAAAGCAGCTTGAGAAGTGCTTTATCATTTTAATTCCAGTTTCAAGTCTTACCGGGGGATAAAATATGGAGTTTACTTTTTTTATACTTGATGATGATATTGTCTGTCGGCGGATCCTGGGCCAGATTATCGAGGATGAACAGCTTGGCGAAGTGATTGGTGAACTGCCTGATGGGCACGGAAATGTTGTTGGTACAGTACTTTATCACCAGCCGGAAATACTGATTATTGATCTCTTAATGCCAGGTAAGGATGGAATAGAAGTAGTTGAACAGCTTCGCAAACGCCATTTCAGGGGTAAAATAATTATGATTTCCCAGGTTGAAAAAAAAGAAATGGTTGCCCAGGCTTATGCTGCGGGAATTGAATTTTATATCAACAAGCCGATTAACAGGATTGAGGTTATAGCAGTAATCAGGGGAGTTATAGAAAGGCTTAAAATGGAACGGTCCCTCGAGCAGATGAGAGAATCTATAGCGGCCCTGGATCATATAAGCAATGGCGGCAGGGCTGCAGGCTATCCGGCACAGAGCATACTTGACAAGGACACCATACGCGAAAGGACCAGGGAAATACTTGCCGACCTGGGATTGATTGGCGAACCCGGCAGCCATGATCTGGTTCAGATCATACTTTTTCTAAACTCTGTTCCGGATATAGAAAAATACCTTGGCGAATACCGGCATTTAAAGGACTTATACCAGGCAGTGAAAAAAAAATACCTGCGTGAGGAAGAAAAGAAAACAGATGTGCGGGCCATAGAGCAGAGAGTGCGCAGGGCAATCAAGCATGCCATGGAACATATAGCCGCTCTTGGTATTGAAGATTACAACAACCCTACTTTTGAGAGATACGGTCCCAAGTTTTTTGATTTTGGAGAATTAAGGCTGAGAATGAAAGAGATAGAAAGCGCAGGGGATTTGCCCAGCAAAACAAGGATCAATATTAAGCAGTTTATAAATGCCCTCTACTGGGATGTTAAGAAATAGATTTAGTTTTACCTTGTATTTGCTAAATGACCAAAGTATAATTGTAAAGGCAACTGCCCGGAACGATTTTAATACTTGAGGTGAAATAATGTCTGAAACAACGCTGTCCCCTGCATATGATCCGGCTGCAGTAGAAGAAAAGCTCTACCAGTTTTGGCTGGATGGCGAATATTTTAAGGCTGCGCGCAACACGCAATTGTCTCCCTATACTATAGTTATCCCGCCGCCGAATGTAACCGGATCACTCCACATGGGGCATGCCCTGAATAATACTATCCAGGATATATTAATTCGCTGGAAAAGGATGCAGGGTTTTGATACTCTTTGGCTTCCGGGCTGTGATCATGCCGGCATCGCGACACAGAATGTTGTTGAAAAGCACCTGGCCGAGGAAGGTGTGAATAGTAAAGATCTGGGGCGGGAAGCTTTTTTGAATAAGGTTTGGGAGTGGAAAGATACTTACCATGCCCGGATAACAAAGCAGCTTTACAGGCTGGGCATGTCATGTGACTGGTCAAGGGAGCGCTTTACAATGGATGAAGGCTGTTCCAGGGCTGTTCGCAAAGTTTTTGTTGACCTCTACCGGCGCGGCCTGATTTATCGTGGAGATTACATGATTAACTGGTGCCCCCGCTGTCATACTGCCCTTTCAGATATTGAAGTTGAACATGAGGAAGAGTCTTCTACCATAACCCATATCCGCTACCCCCTAATAGATGGCAACGGTTTTATTACAGTAGCTACAACCCGCCCGGAAACAATGCTTGGTGATACAGCAGTAGCCGTTCATCCAGAAGATAGGCGTTATAAAAAATTACATAATAAAAAGGTTACTTTGCCCCTGCTTGACCGGGAAATTCCCATTGTCGCAGATGATTATGTTGACCCCGAATTTGGCAGTGGCGCTGTAAAGGTTACACCTGGCCATGATCCGAATGACTTTGCCATCAGCCAGCGTCATAGTCTTGAAGTTATTAAGGCGATTGATGAAGATGCCAAGATGACTGAAGCTACAGGGCCTTACCAGGGGATGGATCGCTATGATTGCCGCAAGCAGGTAATAGCCGACCTTAAAGCGCTTGGTTTAATTGAAAAAATGGAAGACCACGAACATTCGCTCGGAAGGTGCCAGCGCTGCAGCACCGTTGTAGAGCCCCTCATATCAAGGCAGTGGTTTGTAAAAATGAAACCGCTGGCAGAACCTGCCTTGGAAGCAGTAAGTGATGAGTTGACAGTATTTGTCCCCTCCCGCTTCACGAAGATCTACCAGAACTGGGTGGAAAATATACGGGATTGGTGCATTTCCCGCCAGATCTGGTGGGGCCACAGGATACCTGCCTGGTATTGTGCCTGCGGGGAGTTAATTGTTGATTACTCTCAGCCTGAAAGCTGCCCGGCCTGTGGAAGCGGTAAGCTTGAGCAGGATCCCGATGTCCTTGACACCTGGTTTAGTTCAGCGCTCTGGCCATTTTCTACGCTTGGCTGGCCTGAAAAGACGCCGGACCTGGAACATTTCTATCCAACATCCGTGCTTGTTACAGCATATGATATTATCTATTTCTGGGTTGCCCGTATGATGTTTATGGGCCTGGCCTTCATGCAGGAAGTACCTTTTCACACCGTTTATATAACCGGCCTGGTCAGGGACGCTGAAGGAAGAAAGATGAGCAAGTCCCTTGGCAATGGAATTGATCCCCTGGAAGTAATCGAAAACTACGGAGCTGATACACTGCGCTTTACCCTTGTTACCGGGCAGGCGCCCGGCAATGACCAGCGTTTCCGCCAGGAAAGTGTCGAAGCCGGCCGGAATTTTGCGAACAAGATCTGGAATGCATCACGTTTTGTCCTGATGAACCTGAAAGATGAAAATCAAAAGGAAATCAGTTTTCCAGCTTTTGATCCAAAGGGTGATAAATCTGGACTAAATAGAGCTGACCGCTGGATTTTACACCGCTATAACGATACTTTAAAGGGAGTAAACAGCTCCCTTGAATCATATGAACTGGGAGAAGCAGCCCGCCTGGTTTACGAGTTTCTGTGGAACGATTACTGTGACTGGTACCTTGAGATGAGCAAACAGTTTCTCTATAATAAGGAGAAAAGTGAAATAGCTGAACAGGACAGGCAGCGAACACGCAGCCTGCTGGTATTTCTGCTTGATGGGGTAATGCGCATGCTGCATCCTTTTATGCCCTTTATCTCCGAGGAAATTTGGCAGCAGCTGCCTAACCGTAAAGAACAAGCCCTGGTAGTATCTTCATGGCCGACTGTTTCAGATCAACTTGCTTTTCCCGAAGAGGCTTACGATATGGGTCAATTCCAGGAGGTTGTCCGGGCAATCAGGAACCTTAGAAGCCAGGTTCAGCTTGTCCCGGGAAACAGAACCGCAGTAACCATCAGGGCCGGTAATAGAACTGCTGCCTGCCTTGATCAAGAGCGGCACCACCTGGCGAAACTGGCTTTTGCCGAACCGTTAACTGTAGATCCGGATGCAGTCAAGCCGGAGCAGGCACTTACTGCGATCATCAGCGAAGGGGTTGAGGTTTACCTGCCCCTGGAAGGCGTTGTTGATGTTGAAGCTGAAACTTCCCGCCTTGAAAAAGAGGTAGAACAGTTACTTGCAGAGATTAAAAGGACGGAAGGGAAGCTGAACAACGAAGAATTTATCAGGAAAGCTCCCCCGGAAGTGGTTGGCAAGGAAAGAGCACGCCGCGAAGAGCAGGAAAGCAGGCTTTCAAAATTGCGGCAAAGGTTAGGGGAGCTTAAGTAGTAGATGGATAAAGAACAGTTATACATGAAAGCCCTGGAATGGATCCATGGATTGGGCCGTTTTGGAGTCAGGCCGGGTTTGGAAAGAATATCGGCTTTACTTGAAATGCTGGGCAACCCGCATCACCGGATCAGGTTTGTCCACATAGGCGGGACTAACGGGAAGGGTTCAACAGCAGCTATGCTGGCCTCTGCACTGAGGGCTGCAGGTTATAGAATAGGCCTCTATACTTCACCTTACCTGCTTTCTTTCACCAACAGAATGGCTGTTAATGGCAATGATATAGATCACGGCGAATTAATTGAGCTCGTTAACCAGGCACATCCGCTGGTAGAGAATATCAGTAGTGATCCCAGGCTGGGACCCCTAACAGAGTTTGAGGTTGTAACAGCCCTTGCGCTAACCTATTTTTCACGCCAGGATGTAGACCTGGTTGTTTTGGAGGTTGGCCTGGGCGGCAGATTGGATGCTACAAATGTAGTAGATCCCCTTTTAAGCATTATTACAAATATCAGCCTGGAACATACTGATGTCCTTGGCAATACAATTGAGGCCATAGCTGCCGAAAAAGCAGGAATCATTAAAGAAGGAAGGCCACTTTTAACGGCAGCGGATGACCAAAAGGTTCTTAACCTGTTCCAGGGCCGCTGCGAAAACCTCAATGCATCTTTTAACAGGGTAATATTATTACCAGGGCACATGGCACTTGGAACTGTTCAAACACCCTACGCAGTACAGGGACGCATTACTGAGGATGGCCAATTTTTTGATTACTCCGGTATTGAACTGCAGCTAAAAGACCTTTTTATTCCACTCAGGGGTGCATACCAGGTTATAAATGCAGGCACAGCTATTGCTGCCCTTGAAATATTAAAAAAAGAAAATATCATCGTTGATGAAAACTCTATCAGGGAAGGCCTTGCTGTTACTAATTGGCCTGGAAGGCTGGAACTGTTAAGTAAGAACCCTTTGCTGATCATGGACGGGGCCCACAACCCGGCAGCGATGAAAAAACTGGCAGAATCACTACCGGCCTATTTTCGTTATAACAAGCTTATCCTGGTAGTCGGCATGCTGGAAGATAAAGATACAGGCGCTATGCTCAGGGACATTCTGCCCCTTGCAGATACTGTTGTCTTTACAAAACCAACCCTGCCCAGGGCTGCTGAGCCTTCAGAACTGGCAGACTTTGCTGTTAAAAATTTAAACCTGGGCAACAGCTATCAGGTGTTGGATGAACATGGCCGGGCTATTGATATTGCTTTAGAACTTGCCGGTCCTGAAGATGCAGTTTTAGTAACAGGTTCCCTGTATACTGTAAGCGACGTGCGTGCTTACTGGCATGACAAAAATGGCTGAGAAGCTGAATCTTAATTTAGAGATCATTTAATGCTTAACTTTTTGCAGGAATTTAGCGATATTTCTCGAAAAGATAGTAGGTGTTTATAAATTAGCACCACAGCAAAAGGTGACCAAATATGCAGCCTTTGCAGCCTGGCGAAGAATGTTGAATAACAAAGTTTCGTTGCAGGATCATTAGTTACATAATTATAGAAAGGGTGAACATTTTATATGGGCAGCACTGTCTTTAAAGGAGGTATCCATCCCGATTACCATAAAGAGCTAACGGCAACTATGGCGGTAACCGAGATGAAAACTCCTGGAAAAGTGGTTATTCCCCTACAGCAGCATATTGGTGCACCCTGTGAGCCACTGGAGGCGATTGAAGTTGGCACGGAAGTAAAAATTGGCCAAAAAATTGCTCAAAGCAGTGGCTTTGTTTCTGCACCGATCCATGCTTCTGTTTCGGGAAAAATCACAGCTATCGGACCCTACAATCACCCCTTGGGACGGCCTGTTGAAGCCATAACCATAGAGTCTGATGGTGAAGAAAAGTGGGATGAAAGCATTAAACCGCCCGGGGACCCTGGTAACCTGACCCCGGAACAAATCAGGGAGATAGTAAGGGAAGCTGGTATTGTCGGTCTTGGAGGGGCGACTTTTCCGGCGCATGTAAAACTTTCTCCCCCACCGGAGAAGAAGATCGATATTGTTGTTATAAACGGTGCAGAATGTGAACCTTACCTTACTGCTGATCACAGGGTTATGTTGGAAAAACCGGAAGAAATTGTTTTCGGTTTAAAAATGATGATAAAAGCGCTTGGTGCAGAAAAAGGTGTGATCGGTGTTGAAGATAACAAGACCGATGCACTGAAAGTTTTAGAGCAGCAGGTAGCAGAAGAGGGTAACATAACTGTAGCCTCGCTTCACACGAAATACCCGCAGGGGGCGGAAAAAATGCTGATCCAGGTTACTACCGGCCGCATTGTTCCGGCAGGTGGACTGCCCCTGGATGTGGGGGTAGTAAACCACAACGTGGGAACAGCCGTGGCAATAACTAACGCTGTCAGGGAAGGCAAACCCCTGGTGGACAGGGTAGTGACAGTCACCGGAGCGGGGATTAACCGCCCCCAAAACCTGTTGGTCAGAATAGGAACCCTTGTCAGCGATGTTCTGGAACAGTGTGGTGGATTAAAAGAAGATACAGTGAAGCTGGTAATTGGGGGACCCATGATGGGACTGGCTCAACCGAGCCCGGATATCCCGGTTATTAAAGGAACTTCCGGTATCCTGGCCTTAACCGGCGATGATGTTTACCTGGCAGAAATCAGCCCATGTATTCGCTGTGCCAAGTGTGTAGACCATTGCCCGGTCCAGTTAATGCCAACTTCAATTGCCCAGGCGGCAGAACATGAAATGTTCAAAAAAGCTGAGAAATTGCATGCCATGGACTGTTTTGAATGCGGATGCTGTGCTTATGTTTGTCCTTCAAAAATCCCTTTAGTCCAATGGATACGTATAGCAAAAGCGGAAATAGCAAAAGCTAATAAAAAGTAATTGGTTGTGCAAGGGAGGGAAGTAATGTAAATGGATAAAACAATGATAGTGTCACCTTCTCCTCATGTACGTTCTATTGAATCTGTGCAGAGCGTCATGACAGACGTTTTAATTGCTCTTTTCCCGGTAGCCCTGATGGCAGTTCTTCTTTTCGGCTACCAGGCTTTGATAACAATGGTTTTATCAGTAATTACGGCAATGCTTGTTGAAGCTCTATGGCTTCGCAAGAAAGATATATTTAATGATGGCAGTGCGGCAGTCACCGGGCTATTGTTTGCCATGGTTCTGCCTGCTTCACCACCCTGGTGGTTGGTAGTAGTTGGCTCTGCGGCTTCGATCATTATTGGCAAGCAGGTGTTTGGTGGAATCGGTTACAACATATTTAACCCTGCCCTGGTTGGACGGGCAATTGTGCTGGTATCATGGGGTGGCCACATGGCAGGAAGGGTTTGGCCTACACCCCAGCCATTTGCTTTCGGGGCCGATATATCTGCTGTAACCGGGGCAACTGCCCTGGCAGGTCAGGAAGAAGCGCTTTCTTACAGTTTGACCCAGTTTTTTATTGGAACTGTTCCTGGCTGCCTGGGCGAAACATCTGCCCTGGCCCTGCTTTTGGGGGGCGCCTGGCTTTACTACAAAGGGCATATTGACTGGCGGATACCTTTAGGCTACATCGGAACTGTTTTTATTTTGGGTGCATTATTCGGTGGCGGTTTTTACAATAATCACCTGATGACCGGACTGTTTCACGTTCTTGCCGGTGGAGTGATGCTTGGCGCCCTATATATGGCTACAGATATGGTGACAACCCCGGTAACTCCTGTTGGTAGATTAATATTTGGCATAGGCTGTGGCCTGATCACCATGTTAATCAGGATCTGGGGTTCACTGCCGGAAGGAGTTACATACGCGATATTAATAATGAATT
>SLQM01000028.1 GCA_007131435.1 Syntrophomonadaceae bacterium | reverse complement strand
TTACCTGGTATAAGCATTTTACTGCCGGTGTTCCCTACTCTATTGTTGTCACCCTCTTACTGACCCTTACCCTGGTAAAAATGTCACAGGTGCTTTTCAACTATCAACAGTTTAGGGCGTTTGTAGTTCGGGTGCTGGAAAGGGATCGAAAAACCCTGACCCTGATTAATGTATTTGCCCTGTGCTTAGGTTTAGCGCTGTTAATAATGGGCTTTTTTCTCTATTAGGAGGTTTTAAAATGAATTACTTTAAAGTTCTCGGTATTGTTTTTGGGTTGGCAGCTTTTCTGAAACCCTTTTACATGCACCTGCTGCCCTGGGATGAAAATAGTTTTATTGAAAAATTTTATACAGAAAAGCGGCCGCCTTACATTGTGGTTATAGCCCTGCTGGGCCTGGGCCTGGTTGCGCTTACCTGGTATTTTCACTTCACCCTGGGTATTGCAAATTCAATTTACATAACTGTCCTGTTTTCTTTAACTGCCATCAAGGCCCTGGTGCTGCTGCTTGATTATCAGAAATTCCAGAAAACCGTGGCAGCTATGCTGCGCAGGGACAGGGGCCGGGCAGTAATACTAATTGATATTGGAGCCTCCGTTATCGGCCTGGTAATCCTGATAGTCACTTTTATCCTGTATTAATCGGCAGGTACTGTCTTTAGAAAGAGACTAAGGGAGACAGGTGGATGTTTCTACCTGCCCCCTATGATGCCAGGTTAAAGCGCAGGATTATTTTCCCTGACCTAAATTTCCAAGATGAGGAGAGTTTGAATAGATGAAGTTAAAGCTAATAACTTTTGTAGCCTTTTTAATGATTATGTTTCTTACTGCAACAGTATATGCTAATGATGTGGGCGCCTCCGCTCATAAAAGCCTTCAACCGGACGAAGTCGAACTGTTTGCTGACAACTTTTTTCAGAACGCTCTTGAAGAATATAATTTCCCCGGTGCAGTATTTATTGCTGTTGAGAACGGTGAAGTTATATTCGCCAGGGGTTACGGCTACGCCGACCTGGAAAACAGCATTCCCGTAGATCCTGAGAAAACCATGTTTTGTGCCGGTTCAGTAGGTAAGCTGATCAACTGGACTGCCCTGATGCAGCTTTATGAAGCAGGCAAATTTGATCTTAATGATGACATTAACCTCTACTTAAAGAATTTGCGCATTCCCGAAACATTTCCGGAACCGGTCACCTTTCATCACCTGCTAACCCATACACCCGGTTTTGATGATCGTAATACCGCTGCCACACCCGATTCACTTGAACAGCTTCTTCCGCTTGACGAATACCTGGCTTGGACCCTGCCGGTGCGCCTGCGCCCACCGGGGCAGGTTACCCAGTACAGCAATCATGGTGCGGTAATCTCCGGGTTACTTATAGAGGATATTTCCGGTTTACCTTTTGACCAGTATGTCGAGCAAAACATCTTTAAACCGCTTGGTATGAACTACAGCACCTTCAGCCAGCCCCAGCCGGATAGGCTGCTGCCCCATATGGCTACCGGGTATCACAACATTAACGGGACCCATATTGCTCAACCGGTTCGCATCGCCAATGTAATGCCGGCAGGTATGGGCTATTTTTCCGGCCTTGACATGGCCCACTTTCTAATCGCCCACCTCCAGCTGGGTGAATTTGAAGGGAAAAGAATACTTGAAGAAGATACAGCAACCCTGATGCACCAGACTCACTTTAATAATGACCCGCGCCTTCCCGGCATGGCTTACGGGTTCATTGAGAATTATAAAAACAACCGCCACATCTTATGGCATACAGGAACCAGCCCCGATTTTCACAGCCTGCTGGTGATGATTCCTGAAGAAGATAGCGGTTTCTTTTTCTCGATGAACATGATTGATCAGCGGGTGTCCAGCAAATTACTGCAGGATTTTATGAGTTACTTCTACCCCGTAGAATTAGAAGATCTTACCCCCGCCCCGTCAGACCCCGACTATGCAGCTCAATATGCGGGTGTATACCGGACTAACTGGCATGCTCACCAGACTCTTGAGAAGCTGGCGGTCCTGGGTAGAGATGTTCTGGTGAGCGCAAATAGCGACGGCTCGCTAATGATCAGGTTTGAAAACTCCCCTGAAACACGCTGGATTAGAACTGATGAAAACTTATTCCGCAAGGAAAGTACAGATGAGTATGTATCTTTCGCCGTTGACGAGAAGGGTGATGCTTACCGGCTTCACCAGGGTTCAAGGCCTATACTTGCTTATGAAAAGATTGCCTGGTGGGAAACCACAGCTTTGCATATCTCTTTGCAGGCTGCTGTGATCAGTATTTTTGTATCTATCTTAATTGCAGCTTTAATCGGCAGGTTTAAACGAAGAAAAGCAGAAAAAGTGGAGCAAGATTCCGGTCCGGCCCGTACTGCCCGTCTCCTGGGAAACTTGACCTGCCTTGTGCACCCGCTATTTATCCTTGGGTTTTTGGCGATCCAGATGCAAGTGGTAAGCGGCAACTTCGACCTCCTGTTTTACACAGTATTAACCCTGCCAGTTATTCTGACAGTGTTATCGCTAATGATTACCATCTATGCAGCTATTGCCTGGAGAAAAAGCTTCTGGGGTCTGGGTGGAAGAGTTCATTACACCCTGCTGGCAGCGGCCGCCCTGGCGAACAGCTGGTTTCTGTTTTACTGGAATTTAGTTGGCTATAGAATTTAATGTTAATGAGCAAGCAGAGCGATAGACTATAACCGGCTACCGGAAGGGAGCGGCTAAAATGACAGAAGATCTTTTTCAAATCAGCACTACCTATTTAGACAGGCTCTGCAATGTGATAGGAGAGCGGCCTGTAGGAAGTTTGGGTAACCAGGAGGCTGCAGAGTATATAGAAAAGGAAATGAAATTACAGGGTTGGGAGACGGAAACCCCGGAATTTAATGCGCTTGACTGGCACGATGGCGGGGCAATTCTGAGCGTGGGAAGTGAAAAATTTACTGTGTCAGCAAGCCCTTATTCTTTGGGTTTTTCAGGTGAAGCTGAGCTTTTGTCTGTTACAAATGTAGCTGAGCTGGCAAAGGCTGATGCGGCCGGGAAAATATTATTTTTGCACGGTGATATTGCTGCCGAACAGCTGATGCCGAAGAACTTTGTTTTTTTCAACCCCGATGAACATAAAGAAATCCTAGCCCTGCTGGAGCAAAGCGGCGCCCGGGCGATTATCTGTGCAACGAAAAGAAATTCTGCCCTGGCAGGAGGGCTTTACCCTTTTCCCCTGATCGAAGATGGAGATTTTGATATTCCTTCAGTGTATATGACCGAAGAAGAAGGCAGGAAACTTTTGCCGTTTGTCGGTGAAAGAGTGATATTGAAATCTGATGTAAAACGCATAGAATCCAAAGGCTGTAATGTGATCGGCAAAAAAGGCAACCTTTCGGCAGACAAAATAGTTGTCACTGCGCATTTGGATGCCAAGAGGGGAACACCCGGGGCAATAGATAATGCTACCGGAGTTATTGTCCTGCTGCTATTAGCTCGTTTGCTCGATGATTACAGCGGTAATCTGCAAATTGAGCTTGTCGCTCTTAACGGGGAAGATTATTACGCTGTTCCGGGGCAAATGAACTATATTGCAGCCAACCAGGATAGTTTTAACAAGGTCATGCTTAATATTAATATTGATGGGGCAGGATACAGGGGTGGCCCTTCAGCACTATCTTTTTACGGCTTGTCTTCCCCTGTAGAAAATAAAGCGCGAGAAGTGTTGTCTTCAAGTAAGGGGGTTGTTGAAGGAGGTCAGTGGCCTCAGGGGGATCACAGTATATTTATTCAATACGGACGTCCGGCAATAGCTGCTACCTCGCACTGGTTTTCGGAGAACATGGACAGCCAGACTATTACACATACGCCTGAAGATAATCCTAAAATAGTAGACTGCCAAAAGCTGGTTGAGCTGGCCGAAACGCTTAACACTCTGATTCGTAAGCTCCAGATGCTGAGGGATAATTGATAACCAAAGGAGATGTTGATTTTTCAACAATACTTTATGGCAAATCTTTAAATTTTATACTTTTAGAATAGGAGGCCTAAGATTTATCAATGGAAAGCCCGGTGCAAATTGGTCAGTTAATTGATCTTGATATCCATGGTCTTGCTTCGAACGCAGAAGGAATTGGCCGCTATAATGGCTTCACTATTTTTGTCCCCCAGGCCCTGCCTGGTGACAAAATAAGAGTCGAGGTTATCTCAATAAAAAAGAATTATGGCCGGGCGCTAATAAAATCAATTATCAATCCTTCTCCGGATCGGGTAGATCCAGTTTGCCCCTATTACGAAAAGTGCGGTGGCTGCCAGTTAATGCATGCCAAATATGATGCACAGCTATCCTACAAACAAAAGCAGGTAGAATCAACCCTGAAGCATATCGGCAACCTGGTAAATGTAAATGTTAAATCAATTATCGGAATGGCAGGTCCTTTTCACTACAGGAATAAAGCTCATTTCCCTACCGGAAAAGAAAATCATAAACTGATTGCCGGCTGCTATACGGCTCGCAGCCATGATATTATTGATATTGAAAGCTGTGCTATTCAGCATGGTCAAATTAATCATTTATTAAGAGTGGCAAAAAAAGCTGCAGATAAATACGGTATTTCCACCTATGATGAAAAGAAGCACTCGGGATTGCTGCGAAATATCCTGGTCCGGCATTCTTATAAAACGGGCCAGTCAATGATTGTTTTTGTTATAAATGGTAGGGAATTGCCCCGGGAGAAAGAAATAGCGGCGTATTTACTAGCAAATACAGACAACCTGGTATCTATTCAGCTTAATATAAATAGAAGTAAAGGAAATAAACTTCTTGGATCAAAAACCAGGCTAATTTCGGGACAGGATCACATTATAGACGAAATTAACGGCTTGCTTTTTAAAATTTCTGCATCATCTTTTTACCAGGTAAATCCTGAGCAAACAAGCCTGCTTTACAAAATAGCATCTGAATATGCATCCTTGAGCGGCAGAGAAGTTGTATTTGATATTTATTGCGGGGTTGGAACGATTGCTCTTTTGTTATCCGAAAAAGCAAAAAAGGTTATTGGTATAGATATTCTGCCTGAAGCTACTAAAGATGCTTGCTTTAACGCAAGTTTAAACAACATAAAGAACTGTGATTTCATAACAGGCGCTGCTGAAGTTATTATGCCTAAGCTGATCAACGAGGGACATATTCCCGGTATTTGTGTTATAGATCCTCCGCGGACAGGGTGCAGGGAAGAGCTGTTACATATGCTCTTGATAGCTGCTCCAGAAAAAATAATCTATATATCCTGTAACCCTGCAACATTAGCCAGAGATATAAAATTACTTTGTGAGAAAGTCTACACAGTTGAGGAAGTACAACCGCTTGATATGTTTCCGTTTACCCGGCACGTGGAAGCAGTCGTATTGATGTCGAGAATAGAAAAATAAAAATGAAATGTTGCTGTTAAATTCTTGACTAATGAAGTCCGGATGACTTCAAACCTTTTGATATAGTGTTATTTGGTACTCTTGCGGCTGTCACCTTGGAGCTAACTAGTTCCATAGGAGGAATGCGAATATGCAGGAAAGTGCAATTGCACCTGTAAAATCCGCAGAGAGAATAAATGAGCTTGATATGATTCGCGGAATAGCCTTACTTGGGATTTTAATGGTAAACATGGCCTTATTTAAATCACCCTTTATGGATTTGAGGCTTCCTTCACACTATCCCGAAGGGATAGAAAGGGTAAGCGCTTACTTTATCCAGCTCTTTTTTACCGGTAACTTTTATGCTATATTTTCTTTTCTCTTCGGCATCGGT
>SLQM01000032.1 GCA_007131435.1 Syntrophomonadaceae bacterium | reverse complement strand
TATTACCAGGGGCTCTGTTATGGAAGGAAGGACAGTCCGCTCCCTGAATTTAAGAACCCGCTACGGGGTTAACATGCTTGGCCTGGCCAGGCAGGGAAGTCAATTAAGAAGCAAGCCGGACAATGTTAAGTTGAGAGTAGGAGATGTTCTTCTTCTCCAGGGGCCGGTAGAGATATTGGAAGAGGTGCTTCCCACTCTTGGCCTTCTACCTTTAGTCGAAAGGGGGCTCAGGGTCGGCCAGCCCAGGAGAGTGGCAATGGGGGTTTTAATTTTTGGAATATCCCTGGTTCTTGCAGCTACCGGAGTTTTGGCTATCCAGGTTGCCTTCACAGCCGCAGCCCTGGTAATGATCTTAGTTGGCCTGCTATCCCTGCGGGAGATTTATGAAAGCGTTGATTGGCCGGTTATCGTTCTGCTTGGGGCAATGATTCCCGTCAGCCAGGCTCTTGAAACCACGGGTGGTGCCGGGCTCATAGCAGATTCGATTCTCTCTCTTTCTGGCACCGCTGCAGCCTGGATTACGCTCACTATTGTCCTGGTTGGAACTATGTTCCTGTCTGATTTGGTTAACAACGCGGCTGCCGCAGTTTTAATGGCTCCGATAGCGATCGGCATTGCCAATGGTATGGGTGCATCCGCCGATCCTTTCCTGATGAGTGTGGCTGTGGGTGCATCCTGCGCTTTCTTAACCCCAATCGGTCATCAATCCAATACCCTGGTGATGGGTCCGGGAGGCTATAAGTTCAGTGACTACTGGCGAATGGGCCTGCCTTTGGAAATAATAATTGTTTTGGTGGGAATCCCCCTGATCATGTTGGTCTGGCCGCTCTAAAGGGTTTTACCCTGTAGCGTCGAAAACAGCTTAAAGGAATGTTAGATTGACAGATGAGGTTTATAATTCTAAGATAGGTAATACACAGGGAGGTGAAGCGCTTTGAGAACTAACAGCCCCACATTTTTATTATATATTGTTCTCTCCCTGGTTGCTCTTCTGTTTATGATTTTCGGCTGCAGTCCTGACCCTGTTGTGCCCGATGAGCCGCCGGATGTTGTTGTGGAAGAGCCTGATGGGAATGAAGTGGACAACGATGCAGATGAAGAGATTGTCAGACCGCCTCATGCAGCTGCAACTTATTACTGGCCCTGGCTCAGCCACAGCCTCCTTGAACTGTCCAGTGGTGAAATAGTAGCCGGCCCGGACCTGTTCGAGTCCGACTTAGGCTTTATAGCGGAATTTACCGAGGACTACAGCTACAACGGCCGCCTGTACTGGCTTGTCCAGGATACTGATGTATTCGCACTGGAATGGGTCATCCTTTCTTTCAGCGTTGAGTATTTCGAGGATTTTGAATGGCAGCTTGAGCTGAACTATGAATTCCTGATTGAAGGACTGCAACCAGAGCCTGCAGATGAAGGGCTGCAGATTTTTACCGTTGACCTTGTTGAACAGCAGGAAGGTTTTGAGGTAACTGTTGAAAATATCATCCTGGGCAAGGAGCAGGAGGGCAGTTTTGCCACCGATCCTATAAACTATGTAGCGCTTGATATCAAAATGCAGGTAGTTCCTATTTTTTAAACAGGGAGTGTTGTGTTTTATGGATGCACTGGAAGGCCGCGCTATTAATACAATCAGGTTCCTGGCAGTTGATGCAGTTGAAAAGGCGAAATCCGGTCATCCCGGGCTGCCGATGGGCGGAGCAGCAATGGCTTATACCCTGTGGGTAAATTTTTTAAGGCATGATCCTGAAAATCCCGACTGGCCTGATCGGGACCGTTTTGTTCTATCTGCCGGGCATGGTTCAATGCTTCTTTATGCCCTGCTTCATCTCTTTGGCTACGATCTTTCCCTGGAAGAAATATTTAATTTTCGCCAGTGGGGCAGTAAAACCCCCGGGCACCCCGAATATGCCCACGCCCCCGGGGTTGAAACAACCACCGGACCGCTCGGCCAGGGCTTTGCCAATGCTGTAGGCATGGCTATTGCCGAGCGCAGGCTTGCTGCTGAGTTTAACCGCCCCGGATACCCGCTTGTAAACCACTATACCTATATTTACGCTGGGGACGGCTGCATGATGGAGGGTATAACTTCGGAGGCGGCTTCACTGGCCGGGCACTTAAAGCTTGGCAAGTTAATTTGCCTTTACGACGATAACGGCATTACTATAGATGGAAGAACTGATCTTGCCTTTACAGAAGATACGGCAAAACGCTTCGAAGCTTATGGCTGGCAGGTGTTAAAAGTTGATGAAGGCAACCGCACCGAGCTGGTAGATGAAGCAATAACAGAAGCAAAAAGTGAAAAAAACAGGCCGAGCCTGATCATGGTCCGCACAAAGATCGGTTACGGTTCTCCCAACAAGCAGGACACCTCTGACGCCCACGGCGCTCCCCTGGGACCGGATGAAGTAAAGTTGACCAAGAAGAACCTTGGTTGGCCGCTGGAGCCCGAGTTCCTTATACCGGAAGAAGTTAAAAAACAATTTGCTGCCTTCAAAGAGATCCAGCAGGCAAAAAAGAGTGAGTGGGATGGTTTATTTGATGATTACTGCAGTGAGTACCCCGAAATGGCGGAAAAATGGGAGAAATGGCATTCCCGCCAGGTGCCGGAAGAACTTTTAGAAGATCAGCGTATCTGGCAGTTTGAAGATAAACCGGTAGCAACGCGATCTGCTTCCGGGCAGGTTATGCAGGTGTTGAGCGAGTATTTGCCAAACATGATCGGCGGCTCGGCTGATTTAAATTCTTCCACCAAGACATATCTTAAAGGGCGAGGCGATTTCCAGGCGGATAATCCATCCGGCAACAATATTCACTTTGGGGTGCGCGAACATGCCATGGCTGCCATACTGTCCGGCCTGGCCCTTCACGGTGGACTGCGCCCCTTCGGTTCAACATTCCTGGTCTTTTTTGACTACATGAAACCGGCAGTCCGGCTCTCGGCCCTGATGGGCCTGCCGGTGGTTTTTGTCTATACCCATGATAGTGTAGCAGTGGGGGAAGACGGGCCTACCCACCAGCCGGTTGAGCATCTGGCCAACCTGCGATCCATACCGCACATGCATGTATTGAGGCCGGCAGACGGACCCGAAACGGCTGCCGCATGGCTGCATGCCCTCCAGCGGCGCTGCGGGCCGACAGCCCTTATCCTGTCCCGTCAGAACCTGCCTTTACTGCAGGGCAGCGGGAAGGAAGCCCTGAAGGGTGGCTATATTATCAGCAAAGAAAATGGGCCAACTGTAGACATTATCCTGATTGCCAGCGGTTCAGAAGTGCACCTTGCAGTGAAGGCGCAGCAGGAGCTGCAGGAGGAAGGTTATTCTGTCCGCGTGGTTAGCATGATCAGCAGGGAACTTTTCCTGGCCCAAAATGAAAACTACCAAGAATCAGTACTGCCCATTGCTGTAGAATCAAGAGTGCTGATTGAAGCGGCCCTACCGATGGGTTGGGATAAAATAGTCAGTTCAAAGGGTTCTGTGATCGGGATTGATGATTTTGGCGCTTCAGCGCCCGGTGGAGTGGTAATGGAGAAACGGGGTATTACTGCCGACAGGATTATTAATGAAGCTTTATCATTGCTGGCGGAAGGTCGGGAGTGATTTAGTGCAGGGGTTTATAACACTGCGTTTACTGTTAGTCGTTACCATAATAATGATCATATCTGCAGGGATCATCTTCGGCTGTTTGCCTGATAGAGATCCTGCCCCTGCGATTTTTACGGACGATGAATCTACGCCAGAACAAGCAGAAGATCTGCCAGTTTTTGAAGATAGTGAAGGCAGCATTGACGATGAAACTGCTGATGATCTAGAGGATCAACAGGATGAAGAAGCAGATGAAGAGGATCGGGGCCAGCTTTCAGAAAGCGGTGAAGAAACCATGGGTGGCAGCTCCAGCGCGGGAAACGGGGAAAGCGGTTTTGACCGGGACAGCCTGGATGTTATTGCAGACGGCGATTACCTTTTGGCCCTTGTTTCAAAGGAAACCACCTTAAAAAGCGACTATAAACCTTCAGATCTGCAGCGAATTCCATCTTACATGAACTCTTCGCATACTACCATCTACCTGCGTGCCGAAGCCTTAACTAAACTTGAACAGCTATGGGAGGCAGCCGAAGCAGATGGTGTAAACCTGCTGAGGATCCGCTCTGCCTATCGAAGTTACTCTACCCAGGACAGACTCTTCAGCGATTATGCCAGCAGGCATGGCGAAGCCCAGGCCAACCGCTTCAGCGCCCGTCCCGGACAGTCTGAGCACCAGCTGGGAACAACTGTGGATTTTGGCGGAACGTCAGTCGATTTCCAGGCAGCTTACGCTGATACAGAGCAGGGGCGCTGGCTTGCGGATAATGCCCATCTATATGGCTTTGTAATGAGCTACCCGGCAGGGAAGGAACATATTACGGGCTATATTTTTGAGCCCTGGCATTACCGCTATATCGGGGTCAATGCCGCCATGGAATGGAAGCAGTCTGGCAAAACCCTGATAGAATTCTTAGAGACAAAGCCCCAAACCTTTCAGTAGTTTGTGTTTTTCTAAAGCATGCTATTTTTTGAACCATTGATTAAAGCGTCTAAAGCCTTGAACTATTCAGGTTAATCGCTTATCATAGTCTTAAGGTCGGTGTTTTTGCCGGTTAAAAAGCTTTCAGGAGGTATGATTATGATCGATAAAAGAGAATTAACGCAAGAAGAAAAAACTTTCGGCATGTTAGCACATCTAAGCGCTCTTTCCGGATTCATTATTCCTTTTGGTTCGATACTCGGACCTTTGATTGTCTGGTTGATCAAGAAAGATCAATCGGCTTGGGTAGACCAGCAGGGAAAAGAGGCTTTAAACTTTAATATCAGCGTGGCCATTTATGCTATAGTTGCCTCAATCCTCATCTTTATCATAATTGGTATATTCCTGGCGATTGCCGTTGGTGTTTTCTGGCTCGTAATGGTCATTATCGCTACAGTCAAAGTTAACAACCTTGAAGATTTTCAGTATCCGCTGGCCATCCGTTTTATAAAGTAAAGGTTAAAACCCTGCTTCATTAGCAGCGTTTTGGGTAATTGATAAAACTAAACCAGTAATCCTGCCAATGGGCAGGATTACTCATTTTTGCAGCCATCAAACCAGAACCAAACAGGGGACGGTTCTCTGTTCTACGCTTAAACCAAACAGGGGACGGTTTTTTCGCCAAACAAGTGACGGCAAAACAGGGGACGGTTCTCTGTTCTACTCATCACCGTCATCTATCAAACAGGCAAAACAGGGGACGGTTTTTTGTTCTAAGCTCCACCCAAAACAGGGGACGGTTCTTTGTTCTAAGCTCCACCTAAACACAATCAAACAGGGACGGTTTCTCTTTTGGAACTGGCCTGGAAAATTAACCTGATGCTAAATCTTCTACTATCTTTTCCCAGGACGTTTATCTTACCAAATCTTAATTTCACTGATTGTTAAAAAATACCCGAGGAAAAATGCAACCAGGCAGAAAAAGCCCAGCCTTAACCAGGCTTTACTGCTGCGCTTATTATTTCCTTTTTTTAAATGGCGGCCCAAAAAAACACCTCCAACGGCCCTGGTCCAAATTACCTGTAAACATCTTTATGGGTTCCAAGGTTCACCGGAATAATTATATCATCATCTATGATAAAAAATAAACTAATCCGGTAGTTAATGTTTATGGCAACCGCATATAAATCTGAGTGCTTCCCCTTCAATTTGTGTAGTTTCAGTGACGGGTGACCTGGGTTAAGTTCAAGAAGTTTAAGGTTTTTTTCATACTGTCCCAACAGTTCAGGATGTTTTTTAATGAAAGTAGCTGCCCTTTTGTT
>SLQM01000242.1 GCA_007131435.1 Syntrophomonadaceae bacterium | reverse complement strand
TGAATGATACCCTGTAAAAGGTTTTGAGCTGCAACTTTGAATGCCGTTTTACCGGATGCCTGCTTAAAATTATTTAACCCCGTATTTACCGAGCGGTGAAACCGGTAGCGGTTACCGGAGAGGATCAAGATCCTGGTGCGGCTGAAACCTAAATCCAGCAGGATCGTGAGAGAATCTATTTTCTGCTGCCTGTTAGAGGTTATATGTTCAACGGTTCTAAGATCTGCGCTAATATCAGGCTCAAGGGAAAGCGGTTTAAGGCCTGCTTGGAGGGCTAGATCAGTGATCATATCTGACCTTTCTTTTTCAACAGCTGCCAACAGGTATTTATAAACCGGTGGGTTGGAACCGGTATTTTTTTCTACCAAGGTAAAACCAGCCACGTACTTATTGCTGGTCAGAGAAAAATGTTTTTCAACTTCATACTGCATGGCCCGGGGCAGCTCTCTTCTAGTTAAATATGGCATTGTCACCGCTTTAATCCTGCAGAGCCGACTGTCAATAGCCAGCGCTGCTGCCTTTCCTCGGAAAGCGGATTTCTGCTTCATATCTTTTAGCATGGCAACCAGCAGTTTCGGATCCCGGATATCACCATTTGCTATAGCCCCTGCAGGTGTAGGATGGGCACTGTAAGACGTTATAGCTTTCCGCTTACTCTTTTGTTCCACCTGCAGCAGCTTTATCATGCTGCTGCCTAAATCAATTCCGATTGGTGAATATTTAGTTTTAATGACCAGTTGTTATTCAACTCCGTTCAAGGTGATCTAAACTTAATAGCCTGCCGGTTTAACGGCGCTTGCCTTTTGCCACTTATTAATCTTTAACTGCCCTTCTTCATTGACTTCGAGGATAACGGTCAGGTATTTATCATATTTACCAAGTCTGGCCCTGGATCGGACGATGATTGCAGACTGGTCTGATGAATTGATATCCGCCTGGTAAGTGCCGTCGTTTAGCTGGCCCTTTATTGTTCCTGCAAATGTGCTGTCTTCCTGCAGCAGGGCTATTGCCGCTTCTATTCCAGCCTCCGCCAGGTAGTAGAGGCGGATATTGCTATTGCTGTATGTTGTTATCAGTTTTTCATTAACGGCATAAGAAATCAGGGCAGAGCCCAGGACCATCAGGGTAGCGCTGAAAACAAGGACCAGGACCAGCGCCATTCCTTTCTGCCCTGTAATCAGGGCAGGTTGCGCGGCAGTACGCTTGCTGTTACCAGGTATTCGCAATGCTCATCTCCCGTGATAGCTGTGATATGAACCCTATTGTTTTCATCGATTAAAAAATTTAAATCTTTTAAGCCAAGGGCGATAACATTATAAGACAGGTGGGGGTGATCCCTTCTTTCCAGCGCCAGCTGGTTTCCTGTTAGCCGAAAACGGTAAAGGGCTGTTCTGCCATTTAGATCAATCTCAAAGTAGATGGTTCTGTGGTTGTTGCTGCGTATTTCGACATTCTCCGCTATTAAAAGTTCATCTACGATCCGGTCAACAGCTATCCTGGCCGATTGCTGGTATTCCATCTGGTTTACTGCGCGATTCCATCCCCTGATTCCAGCCAGGTAAAAAGAGTAGATGGCAGTGATCACGACGCCAAGAATGGCGATAGTGATTACTATCTCTACCAAGGTTAAACCTTTTTCGCATCGTCCGTTTTTTAAATTAGGCATAAATTTACCTTTCAGCAAGGTAGGCCTGCAGGGTTTCTTCATGCTCCCGACCTGCAGAGGTCCACTTCACTTTCACAGTTATCTGAAGCAGTTCGGCAGCAGGTGCGCTGCCCGTTTCTGCTTCAATAGTCAGGGCCTGCACTTTGGTAATTCTTTGCTTGCCGGGGTGCAGGTCCAGATCATTTTCTACAAGGGGGTTATTTCCGCCGGTAATAAAATGAGAGTAAACAGAAAGAAAGCCTTCCGCTTTAAGCATTTCAATTTGATCACGGCAGAGGTTAAGAGCCCTGGTCTGGCTGCCGGAGTTAGAGATAGCGGCGAAACTGCTGCTGAAAAAGCCCAGCAAGGGGACTACAGCAATGCCGAGAATGGTGATGGCAACTAGTATTTCAATGAAGGTGTAGCCATTTACAGCAGACAAGCGTTCCTTATGCATTGGTCTGACTCCTTTTCCGAATAAGCTGCGATGTTTGTTTATGATCTTAGTTTAATAAAAGTTGATATATAAGTTCCATAGCTGTTCGCCCCAGAGTACCTCTACCACTGCGGCCAGGGAAAGGTAAGGGGCAAAGGGCAGTGCATCCTTGCGGGTTAAGCGCCTGAGCACGATATATGCTACTCCTACCAGGGCTCCGAAAAAGAAGCCGAGGAGCATTACAAGCGCTGTGCCGCGCAATCCGACGAATAAACCGATCATGGCCATCAACTTAACATCCCCGGCCCCCATGCCCCCGCGGCTGACTATCATGATGACCAGCATCACACCTCCTCCAAGCAGAAATCCGGCCAGGGCATCTGTAATTGGCCTTTCTGCAACCAAGAGCGGAGTGACAGGGGCAATATAGGATATAATTTGGGGCAAGTACAGGATAAAGCCTGCAATTAACCCTGCAGAGACAAGTTTGTTGGGGACAATACGCTTTACCAGGTCAATCTGGGTTATGGCAAAGAGCAAGTAGAGCAGGACCAGGTAGAGCAAGAATTCCATGGTCGGCCCAAATTTGTAAAAGACAGCAACAAAAAGAGCCCCGGTAGCAAGTTCTATAACCGGGTAGCGGGGGCTGATGCGCACGTTGCAGTTAAGGCAGCGCCCCCTGATGATGAAATAGCCTACCACTGGAAGCAGTTCCACTACTCCCAGGCGGTGATTACAGGAGGGGCAGCGCGATGGAGGGTTGGTAATTGAAATATTTTTAGGCAGTCGGTAGACGATGACATTTAAAAAGCTGCCGAAGCAAAGGCCAAAGATGAAAATTACCGGGTATATGAAGTTAAAGTTAGATTCCATCTGCTACCGCCTTTAACAATCTTGATGCAGAGATCTCATTTATATATCAAACTTAGTAAAAATTCGACGCTATTATAATAAGTCCTGCCTGAAGACGGGAAATTGAAAAATTAAGTAGATTTTTAGAAATATCTAAATTAAATTCTTTCTGATCAGTTTAAGCTGTGCTATAATCTAAAACAATTCCACTACTGTTAAAAGAAGGCAGGTGGTCAGGTGTCTGAGCAGGATTCAAAAACCAGGCTTTATTTACTGCTAGGAAACCCCGTAAGCCATTCACTTTCGCCGGCCATACATAATGCCGCTTTCCGGTCACAGGCAATTAACAGCGTCTACCTGGCTTCGCAGGTGGGGCAAAATAATTTAAAAGCAGCCCTGCAGGGGATGAAAGCACTGTCCGTTGCCGGGGCGAATATAACTTACCCTTTCAAGGAAGAGGCTGTCCAATACCTTGATTCTATCTCCGGGGAAGCAGAAAAGGTTAACGCGGTAAATACAATTATCAACAGGGATGGCAAACTGCATGGTGAAATAACCGATGGAGAAGGGTTTTTAGCCGCCTTAAAAGAGATATTCCCACCTTATACAGGAAAAAGCAGGGTGGCGGTTATCGGGGCGGGGGGCGCCTGCCGCTCCGCAGCCTATACACTGGCAAATAGCGGCGCTGAAAAGATTACCGTCTTTAACCGCACTTTACCGAAAGCAAAAGCTTTAGCTGACCTGCTGCTGGACGGTATTGCTTTAGAAAACTGCGCTTATTATCCGCTGGAAGTAAAACCGCTTATGGAAGCTCTAAAGGATCATAATCTTATTATATATGGCTTACCCTTCGATTCAGACCTGTTTTTGCAGGCTATAAAGGATTCATCACCGGTAGATAAAAGTACCCTGCTCTACGACCTGCGCTACAATCCTCTTCAGACTGCAGTTATGGAAGTGTTCAAGGCAAAAGGCGGTACTGGCTGCAGCGGCCTCGGTATGCTGGTCTGGCAGGCGGCATATGCCAACGAGCTGTTTACCGGCAGGAGAGCACCGGTTGAAGTGATGAAAAAGGCGGTTGGCTATGAGGCTTGTTAAACGCCGTCATGTAAATGAAGCGCTGCTTGCTGCAGCAGCGGTTTCCGGCGAGGAAGCCAAGGCGCTTATAACTGAGCAGCGTCAATCCGGCAAGTTTTTAGGAAAAATGTTGACAGAAAAAAGGTTTTTAGATGAAGAACAGGTGCTTTCAGTCCTTGAGAAAGAGCTAAACCTGCCCTGTATTAACCTGCTCGACAAGCACCTTGAGACTGATGCGGTCCATTCAATTCCAGAAGAAATGGCCTGGCGTCATCATGTTATCCCTATTACAAAAAGAGATGAAGATCTTTACCTTGCTGTTTCAGATCCTACTGATTTAAGCGCAATTGATGAGGTTGCCATGTATACCGGTGCAGCTATCAAGCCGGTCCTGGTAAAAGATAGCGCAATCAGGTATGCCATAGACAACTATTACAGTGCGGGTAAAAAAAATACCGGCGAGGTCGGGGAAAAGGGCAAAACAGTTAAAGAGGGCCAGGGCAGCGAAAGGGATTCATTAGCATTTGACAATAGCAGCGCACCGGTCATTCGGCTGGTAAATTCTCTGGTCAGCAGGGCGATAGAAGAAAAAGCCAGCGATATCCACCTGGAACCTTCGAAAAACGGGATAAGGATCAGGATGCGCCTGGATGGGGTGCTGCACGACATCCCAACGCCGCAAAACTACAAGCAGGCAGAGATAATATCAAGGGTAAAAGTAATGGCCAACCTGGATATTGCTGAAAGAAGGCTGCCCCAGGACGGGCAGATCCAGGTTGAAAGAGGCAGGCAAGAAATTAACCTGCGAATATCAACCATGCCCACTGTTGAAGGGGAAAAAGTCGTGATCAGGTTGCTTGAAAAGGAAAGGATAGTGCTGCCCCTCGAGCAGCTCGGTTTTTCAGAAGAAACTTATACAGCTTTTAAGCGACTGCTTTTAAACCAGGCAGGGATGATCCTGGTAACGGGCCCGACAGGCTGCGGGAAAACTACCACCCTTTACTCTGCTCTGCATTACCTTAACTGCCCAGAGGATAATATAATTACCGTTGAAGATCCCGTAGAGTGCAGGATCAAGGGCATAAACCAGATCCAGGTGGAACCTAAAGTAGGGAGAACTTTTGCCACGACCCTGCGTTCTATCCTGCGGCAGGATCCGGACATTATCATGGTCGGTGAGATACGCGACTTTGAAACTGCTACGATAGCCACCCAGGCTGCCCTGACAGGGCACCTAGTTTTAAGTACGCTGCATACAAACAATGCGGCAGGAGCTGTAACCCGCCTGGTTGACATGGGGCTTGCCGCGTACCTTGTTTCAGCTTCGCTGGTAGGGGTAATGGCCCAGCGGTTGATCAGGAAAATTTGCATGAATTGCATAGAGGAATACGCCTTATCTAACGGAGAAAAATTATTTTTCAGTAATTACTTCCGGATCGATCCTTCACCTACATTATTTCGCGGTAAAGGATGCCGGCACTGCAACGGGACAGGGTACCGTGGCAGGACATCGATCCAGGAGCTGCTGCTTATAAACGAGGAACTGCAAAGTTTAATTTTAAGAGGAGCCTCTGCAAACACGATCAATACACGGGCCGTGGAAGAGGGCATGCAGTCCATGGTTCATGATGGGCTGCGATGCCTGAAAAAAGGGGAGACAACGCTTGGAGAAGTTGTAAGGGCAACCTTTGACAGGACTTTTAATAACAGCAATGCCGACTGCCGGGAGAGCAGTGAGTATTTAAGTACCCTGCAAAAAGAGAAATAATCAAGGCCAGGGCATAAGGGGTTAAAATGGGAACAGGGCACTTAAAAAACGGGTTGGTAAAAAACGAGTCAGCTTTTACACTGCTTGAACTGCTCTGTGTGCTAGCGCTGCTGGGGATGTTGACTATGATTGCCATGCCGGCAGTAGCCGATTTTAGCCGGAAACGAAACCTTGATATAGCGGCGCGGTCCATTGCCACTGAAATAAGAAAGTGCCAGCAGCAGTCCATAGTCAGCGGCCACCCGCGCTGCATTGAATTCCTGCTCCACAACCCCTATTATGATTACCGCGTTAAAGACTGCTTTACCAATGAAACGGAGCGATTTTCGCTTCCAGAGGGCACTTATATTAATTCTACCACCATCGGCACTGCAGGAGGCAGCAACCCCTGTCTCCGGTTTTTCCCCGGCGGGACAGTGAGCGGGGGAGGCACTCTTGTGCTGCGCAACGAACATGATCACTTAGTTTATGTCGTTGTAGCACCGGTTACCGGAAGGGTGCGCATTTCAGATCAACCGCCGGACCACTGGTAAAATGGTGCCGACAATATTTTTCACCGGCAGCAATAAAAGCTATAATTGGCATAACAGTAAGTAGAGAGGCGCTTTAGGGATGAAACTGGACTTAAAGCATAAAAACCTGGTCCTGACCGGTTTTATGGGAACGGGTAAAACCGAAACAGGCTTAATCCTGGCCCGCAGCACGGGGCGCCGGTTTGTGGATTCCGATAAACTGGTGGAGGAAAAGACGGGTAAAAGTGTTGCGGGTATTTTCAAGGAGTCCGGCGAAGTTTATTTCAGGGACCTTGAAAGCAAGGCGCTAAAAAGCTTGGACCGCTGCAAGGCAGGCAGCCTTGTAATTTCAACTGGCGGAGGCGCTGTAATCAGGGAACAAAACAGGATGCTTTTAAGGAAAAAGGGGATCATCATCAATTTAACCGCCAGGGTAGAAGATATTATAAGCAGAACTTCTGAAGCCGGCAGCAGGCCGCTTCTGGATGTTGCGAACCCCGGTGAAAAAATCGCTGAGCTGCTGGAAGAGAGAAAAGAAGCCTATGGCGACTGTGACATCAGCATTGACACGACAGGTTTATCCCCGCTCGAGGTCTCAGAAAAGATTTTAGAGCTTTTGAAAGATTATTAAGAAGCAGGCAGGAATTTCCTGCCCGCTAGGTTAATTAAACCTTATTGTTAAATCTTATGGGAGGGCTTTAATTGAAACCGGTAAACGTGCTTGTGCTGCATGGCCCGAACCTCAATATGCTCGGTTCAAGGGAGCCTGAAATATACGGTTCACAGACCTTGGACGATATAAACGAGGCGCTGAGCGTAAAGGCATTGTCACTTGGGGTGGAAGTTGATTTTTACCAGTCAAATTCTGAAGGGCAGTTAATTGACAGGATCCAGGCGGCTGCCGGTGAGCATAGCGCAATACTGATCAATCCGGGAGCCCTGACACACTACAGTTATGCCCTTCGTGATGCCCTTCAAGCTTCCGGGCTGCCGGTCGTGGAAGTGCACTTGAGCAATATCTATGCCCGCGAAGAATTTCGCCGCAAATCTGTTACAGCGCCTGTTGCAATTGGCGTGATAAGCGGGTTTGGCGCCATGAGCTATTTAATGGGGCTTGAGGCCCTGGCAGAAAAGGTTAAAGATGAATAAGAGAACATTAGCGAAAAGATTAAAATTGATACAAAAGCTGGTCAGCCAGAAAAACCTGCACGCGCTTTGGATAACCAACCCGGTAAATATCAAGTATCTTAGCGGTTTTTCCGGTTCCTCTGCCACACTTCTGATCGGCAAAAAAGAGGCTTACATCTTAACCGATTTTCGCTACCTGTCACAGGCGGCTGCCCAGTGCCCCTGCTTTGAAGTCTACCAGGTTAAAGAAGACCTGGTTCAAGACGTCAAACCGCTATTAAAAGAGAAAGAGTGGAAAAAAATTGGGTTTGAAGCAAAGCACCTGGTAGTAGCTTCGCATACCGAAATGAGCGAAAAGCTTGAGATAGAGCTAATTACCCTGCGTGAAAGCGCTGAAAAGCTGAGAATGGTTAAAATTAGCTTAGAGCAGGATATAATGCGGCGGGGCGCGGCAGTTTTAGACAAGGGTTTTACCTTTATTCAGTCGATCATCAGGCCTGGAATAAGTGAAAAGGAACTTTCCCTGGAAGTAGAAATATTTTTAAGGCGCCTGGGCGCTGAAGGGACTTCATTTAACTTTATAGTGGCATCAGGCCACAGGGGCGCGCTGCCGCATGGCGTAGCTTCAGAAAAGATTATTGAAAGCGGTGAAATGGTCACCATCGATTTCGGGGCGATTTTTGAAGGCTATGCCACAGATATGACCAGGACCCTGGCAGTGGGCAAAACAGATCAGCAGATGGTAAAAATTTATGATATTGTATATAAAGCGCAGAAGAAGGCGGCTGCTGCAGTTAAGCCTGGCATGGAGTGCAGGGAATTAGATGCGGTTGCACGGAAAATTATCAGGCGGTCCGGTTACGGAGAATATTTCGGGCACGGCCTCGGACATGGAATAGGGCTTGAAACACATGAACAGCCCGTTGTAAACCGTAAAAGCAAGACAGTGCTTGAACCGGGCATGGTAATTACCATTGAACCCGGTATTTACATACCGGATGTCGGCGGTGTCAGGATAGAAGATATGGTTCTTGTAACTGAAAACGGGCACGAACTGCTTACGAATAGCCCGAGAGAGCTAATCAATATATAATATTCAGAAGATGAAGGGCAGGAAAAGAAGATGATTTCAACCAATGAATTCAAAACGGGAATCACCATTGAATACGATGGGGCAATTTACACTGTTCTCGAGTTTCAGCATGTTAAACCGGGCAAGGGTGCGGCATTTGTCCGCTCAAAACTGAAAAACTTAAGAACCGGGGCAATTGTTGACAAAACATTCAGGGCCGGTGAAAAGATGGGCCGGGCCCACCTGGAACGCAAGGAAATGGAATATCTTTACAGGGACGGGGATTCTTTTCATGTCATGGATGTTGAAACATATGAACAGCTTGCATTATCAGCGGGCCAGGTTGGCGATGGTATTAAGTTCCTTAAAGAAAATGACAAGCTGCAGATTTTAATGCACGGTGAAGAGATAATCGGGGTGGATGTGCCGCTTACAGTGGTTCTTGAAATAGCTGAAACTGAGCCCGGTATCAAGGGGGATACCGCATCGGGAGCTTCAAAACCGGCTGTTACAGAGACCGGTTTGACCGTGCAGGTGCCGCTTTTTATTAACAGCGGGGACAAGGTAAAGATTGATACCCGCAGCGGCGCTTATATTGAAAGGGCCTGAGGGCCGCATATTATTTTAAGGGAGGGACAGAAAGTGACCGAGGAACTGAAAGCGCGAGTATCATATTTAAGGGGATTTGCAGAAGGTCTGGATCTTGGCGAAGAGAGCAAGGAACAGAAAGTTTTGCAGAAGGTGATTGATTTACTGGAACAGGTAAGCGAGGAAGTAGAGCAGCTGAGGGTCGATTATGATGAGCTGTTCGAGTATACAGAGGCGATTGATGACGATTTAACCGAACTGGAAGAAGATTTTTATGAAGATGACCTGGACGAAGATTTCTACGATGATGATCTGCTGGATGACTATAACGAGGGTTTTTCCATTGAATGCCCTAACTGCAGGGAAATTGTTATAGTTGATGATGATATTTTGGACCAGGAAGAGGCGATCGAGGTCACCTGCCCCGGCTGCGGAGAAGTGGTTCTTGTAGATGATGAAGAGTGGGAAGTAGACCTTGAAGAACTGCCGGAAGAGCTTGAAGAAACCGAAGATTAGAGCTGTTAAGCCTGTGCCTGCCGCACTGGGCTTGAATTGAATCGACTGGTAGAGTCTGTTATAATTGAAAGAGGTTAAATTAAGGAATAAGATTAAATAAACACGGGAGGTAGATTGTTATGGCAAAAGAAGAAAGCCGGACCCTGCCCACGGAACTTGGTGTTGTAAAAATTGCAGACGAAGTTGTTTCGATTATTGCCGGACTGGCTGCAACAGAAATTGAAGGTGTTTCTTCCATGAGCGGTGGAATTGCCGGCGGTATTGCAGAGGTGCTGGGGCGCCGCAACCTGTCAAAAGGTATCAAGGTAGAAGTTGGCACTGAAGATGCTAAAATAGATATCTTTGTTGTGGTTGACTATGGTGTGCGCATTCCTGACGTCGCCTGGGATATACAGGAAACGGTCAAAAATGCGGTTGAAACAATGACAGGGTTAAAAGTTAGCTACGTAAATGTCCATGTGCAGGGTGTACATTTCCCCAAGGATGAGGAAGAACTTCAGGAAGAAGGTGTTGAAGCCCCTGAAGCCGAGGAAACTAAAGAAAAGTAACAGTAATCCGGACTTGAAGGGGGATTTAACATGAATACATTTGCCCGGATCATCCTGGTCTTTTTAAGTTTGCTCTTAATTGGCGCATCTCTTTTTCTGCTGGCAGCCAATTATGATTTGATTCCCGGAATAGCAATGTCATCATGGATGCCCGGATGGGCCAATGAAGCGATAGTGCTGGCTGCCGTAGGTGCACTGCTGCTGCTGGCCCTGATTCTTTTAATCCTGGGCCTGAAACCGAAAAAGAAAGCCAGTAATGCCGTGGTAAAAGGCAGCGAGTTTGGTGAGGTGATGATTTCAATCACTGCCGTTGAAAACATGGTTTTGAGAGTCGTTCAGCAAACGCGGAGCATCAAGGATGTGAGCAGAAAAGTTGTTTTTACGCCTGATGGTTTAGTCGTGCGTATTGTAATAAATGTTATGCCCGATATAGCTTTGCCGGAATTAATAACTGAGCTGCAGTCAAGGACCAAGGAATACCTTGAAGAAATCACGGGTATAACCGTTCACGAAGTTAAAGTGCTGGTAGAAAATGTTAATATGGATCAGGCCGCTTCCAAAAAATAAGCGGTTCTGGTGCTTAAGGAGGGGAGCATGCTTTGTCTGAACTCAACTGGTGGGTTTTTATAAACAGGCATTGGGGTAAAATATTAGGCGGCTTCCTCGGCCTGATCTTTGCCCTGTTGGTGATCAACGTAGGTTTTTGGTGGAGTGTTTTTATCTACATTTGTGTGGCAGCCGGCCTGATCATCGGCTGGCGGCTTGAGGTCAGTAAAAATGTAGGCCTGTATTTGAACCGTATATTTTCTTCAAGTGATGATAATTAAGCTTAAGAGGCTGGTTACTGGCCGGCCAATCTTACATAAAGCCGGCCTGACCAGCTTAAATTATGTACCGCAGCGCAGGCATTTATTATTTAACCGGAGGTAACCGCCTTTGTCCCGTCGCCTGGCGAGAGAAATAGCATTCAAAGCCCTCTTTCAAGTTGATATTGGAAAGTGCAGGGCTGAGACGGCTATCAGGCACTCTCTCAAAGAATTCAGCTTAAAACAGGATGAGGAAAAGTTTATTCACGAACTGGTTGAAGGGGTTGTCGCTAAAAAAGATACCCTGGATGTAATTATCAAGAAGCACCTGGTCAAGTGGGAACTTGATCGTATTTCTGCGGTTGACCGCAATTTACTGCGCCTTGCACTGTATGAAATTGTTTTCCGCGTTGATATTCCCCATGCAGTATCGATAAATGAAGCACTTGAGCTGGCCAAAAAATACGGCAGCACCGGTGAAGCGGTAGGCTTCATTAACGGAATTTTAGATCGAGCGGTAGGAGAAGCTTTAAAACGTGAATCATAAATCCAACTACTTTATGGGCCTCGACACATCAGCCTATACAACTTCCCTGGCGATAGTAGACAGCGATGAAAACTTAATCTGTGACCGGCGCATCCAGCTCCCGGTTAAAGAAGGAGAGCTTGGGCTAAGACAATCAAGCGCTGTTTTTGAACACCTTGGCAATATGCCGCGTTTGTACCCGCAGGGGCTGGAGTTTTGCAGGGGAGGCAGTTTAAAAGCGTTGGCTGCTTCTACGCGGCCAAGGCCTGTGTCCGAATCATACATGCCGGTTTTCAAAGTAGGCGAATCATTTGGGCGCTTTCTTGCCCAGGCTGCAGGCCTTATTTTTTTGCCCTCAACTCACCAGGAAGGGCACATTATGGCCGGGATGTGGTCGGTCAAATTACCACCACAGGATTGCCTGGTTATTCATTTATCCGGAGGTACAACAGAACTTCTCCTGGCAAAAGAGGTTAAACCGGGTCACCTGGAAGTTAAGATGGCAGGCGAAAGCGCTGACCTTAATGCAGGACAGTTTATTGACCGCACCGGGCAGTTAATGGGCCTGCCTTTTCCTGCCGGCCCTGCACTGGAAAGCCTGGCGAAAAATTGCAGCACAGAAAAGATCTGCCTGCCGGTTGCGGTAAAGGGCAGCAGGATCAGCTTTTCCGGCCCTGCCAGCCATGCAGAGCGGCTGCTGGAAAGGGGCAGCAGCCGAGAGGATATAGCAAGGGCAGTCGAGGAATGTATAGCCCTTTCGCTGGCCGGGGTGATTAAAAATATTGAAGCTGATTCAGGTAGCTTTAATACTGTTTTGGCGGTTGGGGGCGTAACGGCAAACCTTCAGATTCGCAAGCGCCTGGCCGAAGAGCTAAGCAGTTTAAAGGTTCTCTTCGCTTCACCCGAACTCTCGACAGACAATGCCGTGGGGCTTGCTGTTCAGGCTGCCCGGCAGCACAAGCACAGTTAAAGGCTTTATTGATCCAGCCCGGTTTAACATAATTTCAAACCTGGCTGACTATATTTTGACCTGATAGTGCATTTAATGAAAGGAATTTCTCGATTAATGAAGAAGATTACCCTTGTTGCACAAGATGCACTTGATTTTCCCGGGGGGAGAGCGCAATAAATGTCTACAGTATATTTTAGCAGCTGGAATGGGACAATAACTGACGAACGGCAAAAACAGCCTGCTGAAAGGTTGTCTTTGGAAGATTTAAAGATTCCTTTTCAGCACCAGGGGAAAGATTTAAAAGCCCTAATCGGTTGGGCAGGGCTGGTGATTGTAGATCCAGGGGTAGATCTTATCATGGCCCTCAGGGAATTTTACAGGAACATGCAAAAGGAATCCTGCGGAAGGTGTATACCCTGCAGGGCAGGTAGCAGGGTGATTGAAGATCGCCTAACAGATATACTTGAAGGCAGGGGAAAGGAAGAAGACCTTCTTTTCCTCCAGGAAATCTCCAAGTTAATCAGCGACAGCTCGCTATGTGAGCTTGGCATTTCTTCGCCGCTGCCCCTGCAGCACGCTCTTGAATATTTCAGGGACGACTTTCTTAAATGCTTAGAAGCCGGCAAACCGCAGGAAGTAAGTGAAAACATTTACCGCCCAATTTTGACTGCGCCCTGCAGAAATGGCTGTCCCGCGCATATAGATATTCCCGGTTACATAGAAGCAATAAAAGAGGGGGATTATGAGCTGGCGCTGGCTATAAACAGGGAGAAAACGCCCCTTGTCGGCACACTCGGGCGGGTTTGCGTCCATCCCTGCGAGTCAAACTGTAACCGGCAGCCTGTTGATGAATCTCTTTCGATCAGGCTCTTGAAAAGATTTGCCGCAGATTATGGAGTAAAAAACAGTTACGATGAAAAGCACAAGCTGCCCCGGGTCAAAGAAGACGCTGACCGGGTGGCAGTTGTAGGAGCAGGGCCGGCAGGGCTGACAGCTGCCTACCAGTTAGCCCGCAGGAGATATGGAGTTACAATCTATGAAGCGCTCCCCATACCTGGGGGGATGCTTTCTGTGGGCATACCGAGCTACAGGCTGCCCAGGGAAATATTAAATGCCGAGGTAGACCTGGTTACAAGCATGGGCGTGGAAATTATCTATAATACAAAGGTTGGCGAAGATATTACCCTGGACCAGATCTGGGAAAAAGACTTTAAGGCTATATTTATCGCCAGCGGCCTGCATGACAGCGCAACCATGGGCTGCGAGGGAGAAGATGCCTGCTACATGGGTTACATGCCTGGTGTAGAGTTCCTGCGCAAGATAAATCTTGGTGAGCAGGTCAACCTGGGTGACCGGGTTGCAGTAATCGGCGGTGGTAATGTTGCCATGGACTGCGCCCGTTCCGCGGTTCGCCTGGGAGTCAGGGAGGTTCACCTTATCTATCGCCGGAGCAGAAACGAAATGCCCGCTAACAAGGCAGAAATTGCAGCGGCGGAAGAAGAAGGGATAACATTTCACCTGCTTGCTAACCCAACCTGCATTCTCGAAGACGGGGGGTCGGTGAGCGGCATGGAGTGCATCAGGATGGAACTGGGAGAACCCGATGAAAGCGGGAGAAGGCGTCCGGTGCCGATGGATGGTTCGGAGTTTATTTTAAATGCGGATACTGTTATACCGGCTATCGGGCAGGTGGCTGATTTTTGCTACCTGAATGAAGATTGCGGTATGGATGTAACCAGGTGGGGAACCCTGGTTGTGGACGAGGAAACCATGGCTGCCAAAAAACCAGGTATTTTTGCCGGTGGGGATGCAGTGCTGGGAGCAAGCACTGTGATTGAAGCCATTGCTACTGCAAACAGGGCCGCCGAGGCGATCGACAGCTATATTAAAAAGGGAAAAGCCGGGGTGGGTTACCGGCATAAAATGGAGAAACATATTGAACAGCTTGGGGTATACAGGGAAGAAACAGTGCCTCAGATGGTTGGAGACAGGGAAAGGCTGGATGAAGAAGTGCTTCCGGTAGATGAAAGGATGCACTGCTTCAAGGAAGCAGAACTAGGTTTCAAGTGCTCTTCGGAAGTAACCGGGGAAGCGCAGCGCTGCGTTAAATGCTTGCGCCTGGGAATGCTTGTTCTTTAAGGGGGAAAAACTGATGAAAAAAACGGTAAGTTTAACAATAAACGGGGCAAAAATATTTGTTGACAGGGGAACTACAATCCTTGAAGCTGCCAGGCAAAATGGCATAGAAATTCCAACCCTTTGCTATCATCCCGCCTTGAAACCGCTCGGGCACTGCCGGGTGTGTATCGTTGAAATTGAAGGTATGGAGAAACCTGTAACCTCCTGTGATAACCCTGCAACAGAAGGGATGGTTGTAAGCACGGAAAGTGAGCTCCTGGAAGAAAAAAGAAAGCAGCTTACCGAGCTTGCCCTGGCAACCCATCCCTATAAAGATTGCCTGACCTGTACCAGGACTGGAACCTGCGAGCTGCAGGACAGCGCCTACAGGTATGGATGTGCACTGCCTGAACAGTTGGAAAGGGACATACCGGCAGTAAAAACTGCAGACAACCCGTACCTGTCAAGGGATGAAGAAAAATGTATTATTTGCGGCAGATGTGTCCAGGTGTGCCGGACAGGAGCAGGGCGTTTTGTTTACAGTATAGTGGGCAGCGGTGTTGATACCCGGGTTGCGCCCTGGCGCAGCGGCCGGGAAGTATCAATGGAAGACGCAGGCTGTATTTTCTGCGGGCAGTGTATTGATGTCTGCCCGGTAGCAGCGCTAAGTGAAGTTGACAGGGAAAAAGGCGGGCGCGAGTGGGAGCTGGTCACATACCCCGGGATTTGCCTGCACTGCTCACTGGGCTGCCCGACAAGCCGCCACTATTCAAATGGGCGCCTGGTAAAAACTACAGCCTCTGCTTCAAAGGGCGAGCACAAGTGGCTGTGCCGAAAAGGTAAATTTGGGTTAAATGAAGACGCTGGAGAGGAAAATATAACCGGCAGCTTCACGGTTAAAGATGAGGATGGAGTTAACCAAAATGTTGAGTTAAAAGACGCGCTTAAAGCTGCCTCCGAATCTCTAAAGCTGATTAAAGATAGCCATGGCGCCGGTGCCCTGGCCGTTTTTGCATCCGGGCAGCTCAGCAATGAGGAAAGTTACCTGCTGCAAAAACTGGCCCGTAATGTCCTGGAAACGGACAACATTAATTTTGGCGCTGAACCAGCCTGGGTTGAGGCTTTCACAGCAATAAGGGCTATTGCCGGAGCAGGCATAAACGGGCCTGGCTTTAACCAGCTGGAAAGAGCGGAAACTATTTTGATTGTCGGTTCGGGCCTTGAAGAGAGTCATCCCGTTGCAGAGATGATCATAAACAGGGCAGGAAGGTTTGGTTGTGCCCGGGTGTTGAAAACTTCTCCCCCGACAGAAGACGATTATTTCTGGCAGCACATGGATTTAAGCATTTTTTACGGCAGGGAGACTTTACTCTTTAGCGCTATCAGCGATTACCTGGAAGCAGGCAGTGTAGAAAGTGGCCTTGAAGAGATCGGCTTCACAGCCGAAGATCTTAGAACTATAAGCGGTTTAATGCTCAAGGAAAAGAGTTATACAATCGTCAGCCCCACATTTTTTAAAGAGGCGGGCCCGGGTGAAGTTGATGCACTGGTTAAAATGGCCAGGGCAACCGGACAGGTTGCACCAGGGAAGAACAACATTTTACTGCTTTCCGGTTACAGCAATGCAACCGGTATACTGGCCACCGGTGGGACTTCATATTTCGGCCCGGGCTACATCAGGCAGGGGGATATTGATGATACCCTGCAGAACCAGGTAAAAGGTATCTTATTGTTTGGATCACCCCCGTTTGACCCGGAAAAGGTAAAAGATGCTTTCATTGTCAGGGTATCAGGAGATCGCAAAGAGCCGGGACAGGAAGCGAATATAAATATTACAACTGCAGGCCATGATCAGAAAGAGGGCCATTTTACCAATGCGGCAGGCCAGACCAGGCTGAATGATACTGCTGTGACAAATAATACAGGTTTACTAAACGACTGGCAGGTAATTTGTGAGCTGGCCTCCTCTTTCGGGGCAAAATGGAGCTATGCCAGCCTTGACCAGGTGCGTGAAGAGATGGCGTCTCAACCGGTAGCGGATTAAAGACAGCGTGATTGGAGAATAAAAATAACGAGTGCTAAGCAATGATTTGCCTGTAATTAAGGTATCAGAGATCACCCGCTATATCAAGGGATTGCTTAACGGTGATCCACGGTTACAGGATCTCTGGGTTGCAGGTGAACTGTCTAATTTCAAACATCACCGTTCAGGACACATGTATTTTACCCTTAAAGACAGTAGCGCATCCCTGCGCTGTGTTTATTTCAGAAGGGAAAACGCGCGCTGCCCTTTTAAACCGGCCGATGGAATGGAAGTTTTTGCCCACGGCAGCATATCCTTATATGAACCTGACGGCGTTTACCAGCTCTACGTGCAGGAACTTGAACCTGCCGGGATGGGGTCGCTTTACCTTGCCTTTGAGCAGTTGAAAAAAAAGCTTGAAATGGAGGGCCTTTTTAACCAGCAACATAAAAAATCAATTCCCGGAATGCCCCGAAAAATCGGCGTCGTAACCTCTCCCACGGGGGCAGCCCTGCAGGATATGCTTGCCACTTTTAAAAAAAGATACCCCCACGTGGAGATTTTAGTTGTTGAAAGCCTGGTCCAGGGAGCGGGAGCAGCTGATGACCTGGTAAAAGCCATGTACCTTTTAAATCAAAGAGATGATATTGACCTGATCATCATTGCCCGGGGCGGGGGATCGCTGGAGGATTTATGGCCTTTCAACGAGGAAATAGTTGCCAGGGCTATATTTAAATCAAGGCTGCCTGTTATCTCTGCCATAGGGCATGAAACTGATTACACAATAGCAGATTTTACGGCAGATCTGCGGGCAGCAACTCCGACTGCGGCAGCGGTAGCAGCAGTGCCAGATATTAACGAAGTAGAAAAAAGCTTAAAGCAGCTGCAGGACCGGGCAACCCAGGCAGTGCAAAGGATTATGGAAAAGGAAAAACAGCGGCTGGACAGTATTGTCAGTGAAAAGTTTTTTGCCTTACCGGCAAAAAGAATTAAACTGCAGGGGCAGCAGCTGAACTTGCTGCAGAATAATCTAAAGAGGGAAATCGTAAGGCTGTTACAAATTAAGGGAATTGAGCTCAACTCCCGGATCGACAGGCTTGAAGGATACAGCCCGCTGAAGGTAATGAGCAGGGGTTACTGCTACTGCCGGGATGAAAATGGAAATATTATCCGGTCAGTTAAAGAAGTAAAGGTGAATCAGCTGCTTAAGCTGAACTTCAGGGATGGGAAAGCCACCTGCCGCACTGAAAAGATAGAGGAGGGCATAACCAGTGGTGAAGAAAAAAATTGACAACCTTAGTTATGAAGAAGCTTTAAGCCGCCTGGAAGAGATTGTTGCGCAATTGGAGAACGCAGAAATACCGCTCGAAGAGTCTCTTTCTGCTTTCCAGGAAGGGATTGCCCTGTCAAGGTTATGCCGCGAAAAACTGGCTGAAATTGAGTATAAGGTGGATTATCTTTTAAAAGAAGAATACCAACAGTCGCTGGCCCTGGAAAGCGATGACGGTTTAAAAGATAACATTTCGGAAAACGACAGCGGGGTAGATGAATGATAAATATTGATCACTACCTGGGTCAAAAACGGCTCGACATTAACAGGGCCCTGAAAGAATACTTGGCCTTTTCAGGTACAGGTACGGTGATCAGGGCCATGCGCTACAGCCTGGAGGCGGGCGGGAAAAGGTTAAGGCCGGTACTGGTTTTGGCAACGGCAGAGGCCATACAGGGTGAAAGCTCTGACCTGCTGCCCCTGGCCTGTGCTTATGAAATGGTGCACACTTATTCGCTGATTCATGATGATCTGCCGGCAATGGACGACAGTGATTTAAGGCGCGGCAAGGTTACCTGCCACCTCGAGCATGGGGAAGCTACAGCTATCCTGGCCGGAGATGCCCTGCTAACCCTGGCCTATGAAATTACTGCTGATTACGGCTTAAAGCATAACTGCCCGGACAAGGCCCTGCTGATTATAAAGAATTTATCAGTTTCTGCCGGTGCAGCAGGAATGATCGGCGGGCAGGCTTTAGATTTGCAGGGTGAAAAAGAAGTACTGTCACTGGAAGATACAGAAAAGATGGCAGCGCTTAAAACCGGTGCGCTAATCAGGTCAGCAGTGTATTGCGGCGCTGTTGCCGCAGGGGCAGATAAGCAAGAGCTGGAGGCCCTTGACAGGTATGCGCTGGCCATTGGCACGGCTTTCCAGGTCGTAGACGACATACTTGATTATGAAAGCAGTTCTGACCGGCTGGGCAAACCGGCAGGCGCAGACCAGGAAAAGTCAAAAACGACTTTTCCTGCCGTAATGGGATTAAAACAGGCTAAAAAACGTGCAGAACTGCTATATGAAGAGGCGATAGAAGCCCTGCAGGATTTGGGGAAACCCACAGGGCTGCTTGAAGCCCTGGCACGAAAGCTTGTTTACAGGATCAATTAAAACATATTATAAGAAGGAGATGATTGTTTATGGCAATGGCGGACAAAAGCTGCAGCTATTTTCTTGATGTGCTGGCATCGAAAGCCCCCGTGCCCGGAGGCGGAGGGGCGGCAGCAATGGGCGGGGCAATCGGCATGGCCCTCTCGAACATGGTTGGGAACCTGACAGTGGGCAAGAAAAAGTTTGCCGATGTAGAGGATGAAGTAAAAGAACTGCTTGAAAGAGGCAGCCAGGTTATTGAAGATTTAAAAATGCTTGTTGATAAAGACGCGGAAGTATTTGAACCGCTGTCAAAAGCCTATGGCCTGCCGAAAGAAACTGATGAAGAAAAAGAGCATAAAGCTAAGGTTATGGAAGAATGTTCAATTCAAGCCTGCTCTGTTCCGATGGAAATCATGCGAAAAGCATACGAGGGAATCAAGATCCATGAAAGAATGGGGCAGATCGGGACAAAACTGGCCATCTCTGACGTGGGATGCGGCGTAGCTTTCCTGAAAGCTGCCCTGGTTAGCGGTCAATTAAATGTGCTGATTAACCTTGGGGCGATCAAGAATGAAGAATTTATTAAAGCGACAACGGAAGAAATGGATCGCCTGCTTGAGGAAGGCAGCCGGATCGCCGATGAAACCCTTGATGATGTAATAGCAAAGTTCAAGTAGTGAGCTAAATGCATTGTTTTA
>SLQM01000147.1 GCA_007131435.1 Syntrophomonadaceae bacterium | reverse complement strand
CGATTCCCACTTTTCTCTGGGTTAAGGAAAGGGGTGCAGCCCAGAAACTGCCTCCCGGTGTGGGCTACCTTGTAGTCGGGTTCAGGCGTTTAGGGGATACCCTGCGCGAGGTAAACAAGTTTAAAGACCTGGCCGTCCTGCTCGTTTCCATCTTTTTTTCCATGGCTGCCATCTATATCATCATAACTTTTGCTTTTATTTACGGCGACCAGATTATCGGCTGGGATGCCGATGTAAGAATTTATATGTTTATTATCGTTCAGATCACCGCTGCTATTGGCGCCGTTTTCTTCGGTATTCTCCAGGACAAAATCGGGGCCAAGATTACCTATATCATTACTCTCGCTCTATGGACTGTTGGCATAGTGCTGATCTATGCTACTCCCCAGCTGGCCCTCCTGGCCAACCAGGTTCTCGGAGTTCAGTGGGAAGCTCAGTATATTTTCCTTATCGTCGGTATTGTGGCCGGTTTGAGCTTAGGATCCAGCCAGTCGGCAGGACGGGCCCTCGTGGGGATGTTTTCTCCTGACAGCAAGGCCGCGGAGTTTTTCGGTTTTTGGGGTTTGTCACACAAACTGGCCGGTGTATTCGGCGTAATCGGCTTAGGCTTGCTGCAGGCGCAGTACGGCCTTCAGAATGCAATTCTTTTCTGTGCCTTTCTTTTTATTATGGCCATCATTGTCTGCCTCTTCGTTAACCAGCAGAGGGGTATAGATGCCGTGGAGGAGTATAACCGGGCCTCAAAACCTGACTCCTTAATGTCCAGGTAAAATATAATAAACCATAAACGGGGGTATAACTTTACAAAAGCTTCGATTGTTTTTATTTTTGATTATTGATACAATTAACCATAGCTAAGAATTTGCCTCAATAATACTTTTTTGTGCTCCTCGTTTCAGCCTAAAGGAGATTTTCCTAATGAATAGTGATTTTGAGCTTGCAAATAAGAGGGTGGTAATTGCTTCCAATAGGCTGCCGATAAATGTATCAAGCAAACAAGGCCTGCTTAATATTACTCCCAGTGTAGGGGGCCTGGCAACCGGACTATCTTCTTTTCACCAGGGTAATGAAGGGTTATGGGTTGGGTGGCCAGGCATGAACCCAGGCAATGCTGAAAAAAAACAGGAACTTGAAAAGACCCTTCATGATAAGTACAACTGTTTTCCAGTTTACCTGACTTCTACCGATCTAAAAAAATATTATCAAGGCTTCAGCAACAGGACGCTGTGGCCTTTATTCCACTATTTTTCAACATATACCATCTATGACTCTTCAGAGTGGTCAGTTTATAAAAAGGTAAATCAAATGTTTTGCGATCGCTTGCTGGAGGTAACCAGGCCGGGAGATATAATCTGGATACATGATTACCACTTGTTACTTCTTCCTCAAATGTTGCGTAGGGAAATTCCGGATGCTACAATCGGTTTTTTTCTGCACATTCCCTTTCCTTCCATGGAAATATTTCGCTACCTGCCCTGGCGGGAAGAAATTTTAGAAGGAATACTTGGTGCAGATCTGATCGGGTTTCACACTTACGATTATACAAGGCACTTTTTGAGCTGTACGTTAAGGATTCTTGGTAAGGAGCAGGTTTATGGTCAGTTGACAGTTGATAACCGGACAGTGAAAGTTGATACCTTTCCCATGGGGATCGATGCAAGAAGGTTTTCGGCAGCAGCGTCCTCTCCCGATGTTATAAATGAAAGGAAATTGCTTGGTAAAAGGCTGAAAACAGAGAAAATAATCCTTTCTGTTGACCGCCTTGATTTTACTAAAGGGATTCCTGAACGGCTCAAGGCTTTTGAACGGTTTCTTGATAAATATACGCAGTGGCATGGGAAGATTACTTATGTGATGCTTTGTGTACCTTCACGGACAAAAGTCCGGGAATACCAGCTTCTTAAAAGTGAAATAGACGAGCTGGTTGGGAAGATAAATGGGCGTTTTGATACCCCTGGATGGCTGCCTATTCTTTACATGTACCGCTCATTACCTTTTAAACAGCTAGTTTCTTTATACAGTTCAGCTGACCTTGCCCTAGTAACCCCGCTTCGGGATGGAATGAACCTGGTTGCAAAAGAGTTTATTGCCAGCCAGGTTAATAATCCAGTGGGAGCCCTTGTTCTAAGTGAAACTGCCGGTGCTGCCTCAGAGCTTGGGGAAGCGATTATAGTTAATCCAAATGATATTAACATGATGGCTGAAGCGATAGCTGAAGGGCTATCAGTTTCCGGTGAAGATAAAAAATCTTGGATAGAGTCCATGAGTAAAAGGATAGAAAAATATGACATATTTAAATGGACGGAAGACTTCCTCAATCAACTCTGTCAGGTCAAGGATCGACAGGAACTCAACAGGCAGTTTTTTCTATCCGATAAAAAGCAATCAGAAATGCATTCTGATTACGAAAATGCTGGAAAAAGATTGTTATTGCTTGATTATGATGGTACCCTTGTGCCCCTGGCAGGCAAACCGGAGCAGGCAAAGCCTGATTCTGAAATCTATGATTTACTATCTATGCTGACAAAAAACCCAAAGAATACCGTGGTGGTGATCAGCGGCAGAGACTGCAATACTCTTTCAGAATGGCTGGGTGGTACCGGTGTGAATATGGTTGCAGAGCATGGGACCTGGATTCGGGAAACAGGTAAGCCTGAATGGCAGTTGACCAGCGGGGATTTGACTGCTGAATGGAAAGAGAATATTTATCCTTTACTTGAAATGTTCAGCGTAAGAACGCCGGGTTCTTTTATTGAAGAAAAGTCTTATGCACTTGTCTGGCATTACCGTAAAGCAGAGCCCGAACTTGGAAATCTGAGGTCCAAGGAGTTGGCAGATGCCCTACATGATATGGTGTCCGGTACAGGTTTACAGGTTCTGCGGGGAAGAAAAGTAGTTGAAGTCAAACCGGCCGGTGTTAATAAAGGCAAGGCAACCCTGCAGTGGTTAGAAAAATATGATGATTGGGATTTTATACTGGCCGCGGGTGATGATTGGACAGACGAAGATATTTTTTCTGTTCTTCCTGATTGGGCCTGGAGTATTAAAGTGGGATTTGGCCCTTTTACCAGGGCACGTTTTGTTCTTGACTCCACTAATAAGGCCAGGAGAGTCTTGCAAAGCCTTGGGAATATTGGAACACAGTGATAGGAGAAGACACCGGGGACGGTTCTTTTTTCAGGTTTTGGCAAAATTGATTTATATTTTACCTGAAAAAAGAACCGTCCCCGTTTCTGGTATTAAGATTCAGAACGGGCCATGTATTGAACCAGGTCGTTCCTTGTAACAATGCCAATTACCTTATTGTCAGGATCAACGATGGGGATGCGGTTTATATTGTGCTTGTTCATTAGCTGTGCCAGTTCAGATATTGGCGTATCTTTGGCCGCACTATAAACCTTTTTGGTCATGATCTGCTCGATCAGGGTTCTGTAAAGGTTCTCATAACCGCTTCTTATCACCTGCAGATCTTCATCTGAACCTCCAAGCGGAGCAACCCAGAGTGAAGTGTTAGAAAAAGGAATCATTTTTTTCTGCTGTGAGTAGCGCATAATATCGGCGCCAGAAATAATACCGATTAGCTCGTCGTTTTCATCGGTTACCGGCACACCGCTGATATTGTTATCAGCTAAAAGATTGAGCGCTTCTTTTACATTTTTATCTTTGCCAATTGTTATTGTTGGGGAAGTCATAATATCTTCTGCCAGAAACATCTAAATCCCCTCCTTCTGGAATTATATTATTTTGAGATCTTTGTAACCTAACCTTATTTTATCACATCAAGCGGACTTAAGCATTACTATGATTATAGGTTACTAAGTGCTTAGTTAATGATGGGCCTTGCTAATTATTTCTGGCTATGGTCATATTATGTCTGAGCATTAAATCTACATCTAGCTACCTGTTTTGATACCTTTTTATTTTTATCCAGCCAGCGTTCTCCAACTTCCTCAAATCCATGTTTTGCATGGAAAGTCAGAGATCTTTCGTTTGGTGGCACAGAATTTATTTCACAGGTAATTAGAGGTATACGGTTATCCCTTGCAAATTGAAAAATGTCTTCGTAAAACATGGTGCCGATTTTGCGGCCCTGGAAACCAGCGGCAACTACGATTCGGTCAATGTATAAGAAACTGTCATACCGTTCGGAGAACCAGTAATAATTGTCGTTTTCATAATGCACATTGTCTTTCATGGCAAGCATGAATGCTACTACCCTATCGCCTGCAATAGCTACACGGTGATACATGGCAAGTGAGTCAAGCAGTTTTAGCCTTGCAACATCCATATCGCTAGTAAATTCTACCTGGTCGGCGTTTAGTTTTACTATGGCGGGAAAATCTTTTTCAAGCGCATCGCGAATAATAATTTGCTCCACGGATATTATTCCCCCTGCCTCTCATTTAGTAACATCTTTAGACTGATGTCTTTATTCTTTGCTTTTTGCTGATGGTGGATGGTCCATATTCATGTAAACGCCGCCTTTTTCCAGTTCATCAAGCATCTGGTTGAGCCTTTTCATTTTTGTTTCTTTGAGTTTTGCTTCATGAATCCAACCGAGATAGTCATTTTGCTGATAATCAGGCCTTTTTTTGTAAGCTTCCATCAAGCTATTTCGGACAAGAGCTTGTTTTACAAAATCCGGCATTGCGTGCCGGGGGCGTTTGAGTTTTGAATAATCTTTTCCCATTATATATCAACTTCCTTTCCGTGTATTAGAATAAATTCAGACTTCTATTTCAAGCGCTCAGTTTCCTTGCTTCTTTATGTACATGTTTATTATATCAATATTTACCCTTCGTGATACAATGATAGCGATTAGCAATTCTAAATGGACAGCTATGATTCGAGGTCTGCTCAATGCCTGAATTAGATAATTATGAAATTAAAGAATTCCCGGTCAGCAGGCTTGCCACGATGGATATCGGGGCGGCAGCTTTTGCCAAGCATCATGTCTGGGTTATCCTGGAGCTTGATGTTACAGCAGCCCGTAATAAAATTGGCCGCCTTAAAGAGCAGGGGGAAAACATCTCTTTTAACGCCTGGTGGATCATGATGTAATAGACGGAGCCCCAGCTGTCAGGGCGTTTACAGATCTTAAAAAGCTGGTTGAATCCGGATTTGGGCTATAAATAAACAACATTATGAATCCTATTTATTATAGTTTTATATAAAACTGATCAGTGGATGGAGGGGTGGATATATGGATTCGAGCAGTTGGTACGCTCAATTAAAAAAACCTTCCTGGGCTCCACCTGCCTGGTTGTTCGGGCCGGTATGGTCGATACTTTACATGATTATTTTTGTTTCCTTTGGAATGGTCTTTTATAATGCATTTACTGGACATTTACCTTTAATTTTAATCATACCGTTTACTCTTAACCTGGTTTTTAATTTTTTATTTACTCCGATCCAGTTTGGTATGAAAAATAACTTCCTTGCTTCTGTTGACATTCTGCTTGTTCTTGGCACACTGAGCTGGGCCCTGGTCATTATTTACCCCTATTTGCCCTGGATCACATTTGTTAATCTACCCTACCTTCTATGGGTTTTATTTGCATCCGTACTGCAGTTGAATATTACTGTTATGAATACTGGTTAGCAGAGTTTCGAGAGAAAATTTGAAAATTGCTGCTTTCTCTCCGCTAAAACATAAGCACCCTTGATGCCGCAACCTGAAATGTGATAATAAATCGATTCCTGCTTTATTAAACCTCATCAATGCTTTCCATCAGGATTTTCAAGGCCTTCTCCGGGGTTTCTGAAATGATTATTTTTGCCCGGCTGTCCTGGGTGGTTGCGAAAAGATTTATAATAACCAGGTTGTCAGCATTAGAAAGT
>SLQM01000223.1 GCA_007131435.1 Syntrophomonadaceae bacterium | reverse complement strand
TGTGTTTTATCTGGTTCCTGACCAGTTTGCTTTTGCGGCCGGGGTTGATGGAATTATGGTCCGGGAAAAGCCGGCAACCATATTTTTACTGGGATACTTCTGGGCTGAGTCACTGATTATGGCAGAAACCGGCGCCAGTACAGGAGCTGTTCAGATTGCTGGCACGGATTCTGTCGCGCAGTTGCCATTTTTTATTACTGCCTGTGATTACACCTTGATAGGTGAAGAATTATATGCGGCCAGCGCTTATCTATCTCGTGAACCCATGTTGCTGGGTACGCTGAAAGCACAAGATTACGGAAAACTTTCATTCCTTTTTTTTTCGGTTTTTCAAATTCTTCATCATCAAAGTAGAGTCCATCGAGCATTGAAGTTTTGTGCCTTTCATCATCACTGTCATCATCAAAAGCACCTTTACCATAGAGAAAATCATCGGCTGATTTACCAGGCAGGTCAGATTTCGGTTTAATGGGGTTTTTTTCAGCAGGCTGCTGCTCTATACCGCTTGATCCTAAAAAGTCATATTCATCTGTTCTATCCGGAGTTTCGCTTTTAGGCGGATCCTCAGCAAATAACTCATCAAAATAACTATCACTATCATTAATATCCGCCGGGGTTGTGGTTGACTTATCCTGATCGGAGAATAGCCCTTCTTTATCAAAAAGCCGGGTACCAGGCACAGGTTTTATATCAGCTTCTCCAGGTATATTATTATCGACACTATCTTCATCAAGATTATCAAAGTCCCAGGGATCCTCTTCGTCTGGCATAGTTACTTCAAACTCTTTTGATTCCTGATCTTGCCCAAAATCCATTTCTTTGGAGAAAAACTCATTTTCCTGTTCTTCACTAAAATGTTTGGTTGATAAATCATCATCGTCGAATAAACTGTCTATAGATTGATCTGTAGTTTTTTCTACCTTTCCTGAAGCCGATATTTCATCACTTGGAAAGTCATTAAAAAAACCTAAATCCTGTTTTTCTTCACCAGGCTCAACAACCGGCTGAACTAATGTTTTTGGTTGAAGATCATCTTCTATTTCAATATCATCAAAATTGAATTCTTTTTCATTTGTTGATTTTATATCACCAGTCTCGCCTAATGTATCCAAGGGTTCGCCAAAATCAAAAACATCATCTTGCCCGGCAGGCTTAGTTTCAAGCTTGAGTTCATCTGGTTCGAACAAATCGGCCATATCCGGATCATCGTAAATCTTAAATTCTTCCCTTTCCGAAGAAATTTCCTGGGCAGGGGTACTATCCTGATCCATACCTTTGGAAACATCAGTGAAGAAGAGATCTTCAGCAGGATCTTTTTCTTTTTCAGTCTCTGGTTCTAGCGTCGTTAACTCATCATCGTCAAAATTAAAACCGGAAGCCTTTTCGTGATATTCTTTTGTTGAATTTAACTCATCTTCAAAAGGTGTTTCTTCAATCTTCGGGGCACTATATTCTACCTCAGGCTTCATTTTTTCCTCGCTGGGCAATTTGTAGCCTGGAGATATTAGCGGTTTTCTCCTGGAAGCGATTTGAACTCGGGCGACAAGCTCTTCTTTACGTATTGGCTTTACTATATAGTCATCGATCTTGGCATGCTCAATCGCCTCAAAAAGCTTTTCATAATGATCGGGTTTAATTAAAGCTATAATATATGCCTTATCTGATAAATTTCGCAGATTATTTAAAATATCAGCGACTTCACCATCAATTAAATCGAAATCAACAATTATAATTTCGGGCGATATCTTACCTGCTAGTTTGATTAGGGAATCAGCTGTATAAGTACTAATGATATCAGACCTGGATGGAGCATGTTTAAGCATTTCTTTAAAATCGTCAGAATTATATAAGTCTAGGTCAACTAGTAACAAGTACATACTCTTTCCCCCTAAAGCAAAACTCTTTTTACCATTATATCAAATATATCACAAAATTCTACCTTTATTAGTATTTTTCTAAAAAAGTATTGGTATTTTCTTAAAATACTTGGAACAATATAAAGGAAATAAAGGCCTATTTACTAAACTGATAATGACTATTAATCGAACACCCTTTTAGCTCAGATATAAGCCCAGACCTGTTGACAAAAACTATTTTTCAATCTTCATAGCTTTTTAGTTTCGTTAAGGGCAAAAATAAAGTCTTTCGCTACCTGTTAACAGAGATTTAAATCAAAGGGCTGCCGAACAGGGATATAAAGGTCGCCTTCACCTAAAAGCTAATAACAATTTAATCATAAAAGTGCAAATAGGGAAGTAACAGAAAACAAGTAAATAGAACATGAAGCCTCAATTAAAAGGACCTGTCCGAATTTCGAAATAACCTATATCATATTAGATGCCTTTTTTGAGTTTATACTTGTATTCAAATACTCTATAATAAATAATCCTGTTAACCAGGAATTTTAACTTTTCTGTTAATAAAATGGATTTGAAAATAAAAAATCATTGAAGATTTTTTTCTGCCCTATAGACGTTATCATAGTGTTCTTGCAGAGTCTTAGAAAAATAGTGTTCTCCGCTGCCATCATATTTATAGTTGTAATAAAAGTAACCTGTTTGCTCAGGATTGAGAGCCGCATCTATTGATGCCCTGCCAGGTGATGCAATGGGGCCGGGCGGCAAGCCATCTACCAGGTATGTATTATAAGGTGAAGGGATTTCCAAATCTTTATATAGTAAAAACTCTTTCGGTTCTTCCAGAATATATTGAATGGTTGCATCAATTTGTAAACGCTGCCCTATTTCCAACCGGTTATAAATTACGCTCGCAACTTTTGCGCGTTCATGGTCCACCCGGGCTTCTCTTTCAATCAAAGATGCAATAATGAGTAACTCGTGAAGCGATAATCCCTTTTCCTCGATAATATCTTTATAGTCCAGTTCATTTAATATTTCTTCCATGCGGTGAAGCATCATCTTGATTATAAAATCTTCACCAGCATCAGGAAACACTTCATATGTGTCAGGAAACAAGTAGCCTTCAAGTTGATACTCAATATCCGGATGAGTGGACCCGCCAATCATTGGAAATGCTTTTATTAAATCTTCGGGAGCCTTACGGCCCAGTTCTAAGAATTTGTCACCATTAACCAAGCCTATCTCATCCAGTCTAATTGCTATTTTTTCGACGTTAAAACCTTCCGGGATAGTTACCCAAACGGTCTCAGAGTATGTATCACCAATTTGAATTTTTTGCACAATCTGCTCAAGGCTCATGGAAGGGCTCAGGCTGTACCTGCCGGCCATGAAGCTCTGCCCCAGGTTATGACGGCGCACGAATAGCCTGAATACCAGCTCATCCCGGATCAGGTTTTCGCTTTCCAGGATATTGGCAATAATCTCGGTACTGGCGCCAGATGGAATTTCAACTATCCTGTAATCATCTAAGGCGGATGCATCAACCGGTTCCAGCATGCTGTTATAATAGTTATAGAATAGAAAAAACCCTGCTAGACCGATAACAAGGAGAACAGACAAAGTAATGATTAAAGCTTTGAACATTAAAGCACCCTCTTAAAATATGTCATCTTCATCATCAAAATCCATGCTCTGCAGGCGCTCTTCCCAGACTGCGGCTACGTTGTTCCATTCAATTTCATCTTCCACTTCGACTAAGAATTCCTCATCTTCGTCTTCACCCTTGTCTATCCTGAAGATAAATGCTTCTTCCTCTTCCAGTCCGGTTGCCTGGCCGTTATCACCGCTTTCGGAATGGGTAACCGGGACCAAAATGGCATATTCGCCTGTTTCAACCTGGAAACGATCTATCAGGGCAAAGTCATGTTCATTGCCTTCTTCATCAACCAGGATTACTAAATCAGTTCTTTCTTCTCCATTATTACTCATTATCTAACACCTCTTGTCTTTTAATACGGGTCAGGTATTGTTCTAATATTAATACTGCGGCAAGTTTATCTTTTACCTTGCGCCTTTTTCCCCTTGAAAGATCACCGCTGAGCAGTACCTTTTCTGCACTAATAGAACTTAAGCGCTCATCAATTAGATCAACTTCTATTGACAATGCTTCCTTTAGCCTTAGCGCAAAGCCTTCAGCTTTTTCAGAAGCGCGGCCACGGCTTCCGTCCATGTTGTAAGGGTTACCAACCACGATTTTTTCTATCGCATATTCATTACAGAGCGCTTCAATTTCCTGCAGCGCTTGATCCAGGCTTGAATAGCTGATTACCGATATTCCCTGCGCTATCAGGCCGAGCGGATCGCTTACGGCAACGCCGATCCTTTTTTCTCCGTAATCAAGCCCCATAATGCGCATAGCTTATACTAAACCCCTTTAAAGCTTGTTTTTCTCGGCCAGTTGAAGATACGTTCCTACCATCTCTTCAAGCAGTTCATCGCGCTCTACCTGCCTGATCAGGCTGCGGGCGTTTTGATGGCTGGTAATGTATGCAGGATCTCCGGAAACCAGGTATCCCACCAGCTGGTGCAGGGGATTGTAACCTTTCTCTTTCAGGGCCTGGTAAACGGTGGTCAGGATCTTCCTGGCCTGGTTATCAACCTCTTCACCATCCACCCTGAATAATACGGTTTCTTCATGGTTTCCCTGTTTGTTGTTCTCCATCAGCGGTTCCTCCAGTTAATAGTTTTCTCACCCGGCAGATTTAAGCTGATCCCTCACCAGGTCTTTAACAGTTTTCAGGGCATCCGGCAGGGCAGAAGGATCTTTTCCCCCGGCCTGGGCCAAATCTGGCTTACCGCCGCCGCCGCCGCCAACCCTGCGAGCAACTTCCTTTATGATTGCATTGGCCTGCAGGCCTCTTTTAACCAGGTCTTTTGTAACAGCACCGACCAGGATAACCTTGCCATCGGCAACTGCTCCCAGGACAACGGCAACAGAGCCTAAGCTATTTTTTACCTCATCCATAACCAGGCGCAGTGAATCGATACTGTCAACTGCAACGGTTGCACTTAAAACTTTAGCGCCGTCCACTTCCTCTACCGCATCAAGAAGAGATTTTACCTCCAGGGCGGCTATCTTCTGTTTCAGCTCTTTCAGCGCCTTAGCCTGGGTTTTACTTTCTGCCAGGAATTCATCAAATTTCTCCTGGAGCCTGTTTTCAGATGTATTGAGCGAATTTGCTATGTTTTTAACAACTTCCTCCCGGTCGACTGTTTTCTTGTATGAGTTCATTCCTACTGAAGCTTCAATTCGCCTCAGCCCTGAGCCGATTCCTTCTTCGGCCACAATTTTAAACAGGCCAATCTCGCCAGTTGCTGAAACATGGGTGCCCCCGCACAGCTCCTGGGTATAATCGCCGGTGGAGACCATCCGTACAGCGTCTGCCTCGTATTTATCATCGAAAATTGCCGTGGCCCCAATCTCTTTAGCTTTGTCAAGGGTGGTAATTGAAGCCTCTACCTGAAGATTAAGCAGGATTACCTGGTTTGCCTCTTTTTCAATAGTGAGTAACTCTTCGGTTGTTAAACCGGCAAAATGGTTAAAGTCAAAACGCAGACGGTCCGGCGCTACCAGTGATCCGGCCTGGTTTACATGGTCACCGAGGCAGTTCCTCAGCGCCCGGTGCAGGATGTGGGTGGCAGTATGGCTGCGGGTTATGCCCCTGCGCCTTAAATCTTCCACTTTTGCTGTTACAGTGTCGCCTACGCTCGCCCTGCCTTCCTGCACTTTCCCGCGGTGAATGATCTGGCCCCAGGGGCTGTAAAAGGTATCTTCCACTTTAACAATCAGCCCTTGAGCGGATCTGATTTCCCCCGTGTCTCCAACCTGTCCACCGGCTTCAGCATAGAAAGGAGTCTTGTCAAGCACCAGCTCTACTTGATCGCCTTTCTTTATACCAGGCCTGAACTGCCCATCAACAAGGGCCTTCAGCAGCCTGGCTTCTTGTTCCAGGGTATGGTAGCCGGTAAATTCAGTGGAGAGCTGTTCAACATCCCTGTATTTTTCAGCCAACTCGTCTCCACCGGAAATGCGGGCAGCTGCCCTTCCCCGCTCCTGCTGCTGCTTTAAATGATCTTCAAAAGCCTCGCGGTCAATTTCGATTCCCTTTTCAGCTGTAATCTCTGCTGTCAGGTCGAGGGGGAAGCCGTAAGTATCGTAGAGCTTGAAAGCTATATCCCCCGGGAAAACCTCATTTCCATCTTCCTGCATCTTCTCCAGGTAACCGTCAAGTATGTCCATACCCTGGGCCAGTGTTTCCTGGAATTTTTCTTCTTCCAGCTTTACAACCTGGCGGATATAGTTGTGGCGCTCATTTAGCTGCGGGTAAGTTTCCCCCATGATATCGGCTACAAGCGATACTGCATCAGTCAAAAAATTACCTCCAATGCCAAGCAGTTTACCAAAGCGGACAGCCCTTCTCAGCAGTCGCCTGAGCACATAACCGCGCCCCTCGTTTGAAGGTATTACCCCGTCGGCAATCATGAAAGTTGTTCCCCGGCTGTGTTCGGTGACAATGCGCAGGGGCACCTGCTGATTCCCGCGCGATTGATCAGCAATACCCTGAAAGTGTTCATAGAGCGGTTTAACAATATCTATATCATAGAGCGAATGAACGCCCTGCAGGGCCATGGCAAGGCGCTCAAGCCCTGCCCCGGTATCTATATTTTTTTGTTTCAGCTCAACCAGTTCGCCCGATGCTTCCCGGCTAAACTGGGTAAAAACAAGGTTCCAGATCTCCAGGTAGCGGTCACAGTCACACCCTACGGCGCAACCTGGTTTTCCGCAGCCTGCTTCCTCGCCGAGGTCATAATATATTTCAGAGCAGGGCCCGCAGGGGCCAAGCCCTATTTCCCAAAAGTTATCCTCTTTTCCAAGGCGCGCAATGCGGTCAGCTGGGACCCCAATCTCTTCATTCCAAATCTTGAATGCTTCTTCGTCATCCTTGTAGATACTGACCCAGAGGCGCTCGAGCGGAAGCCGGTAGCCGTTTAAAACCAGGTCCCATGCCCAATAAATGGCCTCCTCCTTAAAATAATCGCCAAAAGAAAAGTTGCCGAGCATTTCAAAAAAAGTGGCATGCCTCCCAGTGTGGCCTACCCGGTCAATATCCGGGGTGCGAATGCACTTCTGGCAGGTAACCACCCGGGGGTGCGGCGGTTTCTTTTCCCCGGTGAAATATGGTTTTAAAGGGGCCATACCTGCCCCGATTAATAGCAGTGTTGGATCGTTTTGCGGTATTAAAGAAAAACTGGGCATTACCAGGTGATCTTTAGAGCTGAAGTAGTCCAGAAATAACTGGCGAATAGTGCTGGATTGCATGCGTTTACCTCCCTTTTCGGTTATGGCAATTATATCTGTTTTCGAGAAGCAATGTCAACGACACTTCCCTCTCCGCGGGTTGCAGAATCAAAGCCTTTTAGCAGGTTTTGGGCCTTTCTTGCGGGTATGGTTAAATAGATTTTTACCCTGTCGCTGTAATCCACTTTTTCGATAGCTGCCCCGAGGCTTTCGGCAACCCTGCTGACAGCGCCAAGATCACTGTAAGCCATTTCAAGTTTGTATGATTTTTGAGGTTCTTTTAAAATCAGCTTTGTCTCATCCAACACCAGGCGGGCGCAGTCGCGGTAAGCCCTGGTCAGGCCCCCGATACCCAGTTTTGTTCCCCCGAAATAACGGGTGCCCACGATTAATATATCAGAAATGCCTTTGCCCTGCAGCAGCTGCAGCATGGGCGCTCCGGCCGTTCCTGCAGGTTCGCGGTCATCAAATGCCCGCTCTATTAAGCTGCTGCCACAGCCGATCCGGTACGCGTATGTGTTATGCGTGGCATCACGGTATTCGCCCGTTACAGCAGCCAGTGCATTTCTCTTTTCTTTTTCGCACCTGACAGGATAGAGGGAAGAGATAAACCTGGAGTCCTGCACATTGAAGAAAATCCGTTTTTTTTCTGCCGGAGCATGGTAAGCGTTATTGTTAACTTTAACCACCCTTTTTATTATCCCTGGTTTTCTTCAGGTTTTCGCGGATAACTTTTTCCCGGCCCTGCCCGGTGGGCCTGTAAAACACTTTTCCTTTAAGGCTCTCTGGAAGATATTCCTGGTCCACGTAATGGTTGGGGTAATCATGGGGATAAAGATAGCCTTCACCGTGGCCCAGCCTTTTCGAACCGCGGTAACTACTGTCACGCAGGTGTACCGGGACCGGCCTGTTTTCTTCATCTTCTACCAGCTGCTGGGCCTCGTTTATTGCCAGGTAAGCAGCATTGCTTTTTGGCACAGATGCCAGGTAGGTAACGGCCTGGGCCAGGGGTATCCGCCCTTCGGGCATTCCGATCATCTGGACGGCATTTGCTGCAGACACAGCCAGGGTCAGGGCGTGGGGATCGGCGTTGCCGATATCTTCAGCTGCGCTGATAACCAGGCGCCGGGCAATAAAAAGCGGGTCTTCGCCGCCATTTAACATGCGGGCCATCCAGTAAAGGGCAGCGTCAGGGTTTGAACCGCGAATCGACTTAATCAGGGCAGAGGCCATATCGTAGTGACTGTCGCCCTGGCGGTCATAGGAAAGTAGCCTTTTTTGCATTGCTTCTGCAGCATCTTCGATCGATACATGGAGAACTCCTTTTTCTTCTTTCGCCGTAAACAGGGCTGTCTCCAGGGCATTAAGCGCGGCCCTTGCGTCGCCGTTAGCCTTTCCTGCAAGGTAATGCAGGGCTTCCTTGTCAGCCTGGATGGAAAGCTTTCCAAGCCCCCTGTCTTGATCTTCAAGGGATCTATCAAGCAGCTTTTCTATATCGCCTGAATGCAGGGCTTCGAAGACAAAAAGGCGGGTTCTTGATAGAAGGGGGCCGTTAAGGTAGAAAAAGGGGTTTTCTGTTGTTGCCCCGATAAAAATAACCGTGCCCTGCTCGATGGCCGAAAGCAGGACATCCTGCTGGGCCTTGTTAAAGCGGTGGATTTCATCAATAAAAAGGATCGTTCGCTGGTCATGAAGTGACCAGCTGTCCCGGGCCCGGTTGATGATCTCGCGCACCTCTTTAACCCCGCTGGTTACGGCATTGAGCTGTATAAAATCTGACCTGGTGATGACAGAGATGATCCTGGCCAGGCTGGTTTTCCCTGTCCCGGGCGGGCCATAAAAGATTAGCGATGCCAGTTTGTCTGATTCAATCATTTGACGCAGCGGCTTGCCGGGGCCGAGTATATTATCCTGGCCTATAAACTGTTCCAGGCTCTCCGGGCGCATGCGTTGGGCAAGCGGCCCTTCTTCCCTTATTTTTTTATCCAGATTCAGGGTTACAAGATCCATTTTATCACCCTATAAAACGCACTCCTTTTAACACCGTTCCGGCGCTTGAAAAGGAGTGCGTCTTTGTGGTTAGGTTTTTTGCACCGGTTTAATTCCGGTTTTTAGAAATAAACTTAGCTTTCGTCTTCGACAACCCTGTCCACTGCCGCACGGGCCAATTTCAGGTTCAGGTTATCTGCAACGCGCAGGGACATTGTCGTATCGTCAATCTCTTTAATTACGCCGTGAATGCCCCCGATTGTTACAACGCGGTCACCCTTTTTCAGGGCTGAAAGCATTTCCTTGCGGGCTTTCTGCTGCTTCTGCTGCGGGCGAATCAGTAAAAAGTAGAAAACCACGAACAACAGGATAAGCGGTACAAATGGTCCCAGAGATTCAAAATTCACTAAACTACACCTCCATACAATTTTCCGAGCCGCGGGCTCATTATTCTGTAATACTCTTCAAAGCGATTCTCACTTAAGGCAGACCTTATTTCCTTCATCAGCTGTTCAAGATAATAAAGATTATGATAAGTTGTAAGCCTTAAGCCAAGTATTTCTCCTGCGTTAAACAAGTGTCTTATATAAGCCCTGCTGTAACTCTGACAGACCGGGCAGCTGCAGGCTTCATCAAGCGGAGAGAGGTCGGTTGCATAAATACTGTTGCGGATTGACATGTAGCCACCAGAAGTCATCACCCTGCCGTTGCGGGCAATGCGGGTAGGCAAAACACAATCGAATATGTCAATTCCGTACTTTACTCCCTCCAGCAGGGCATCGGGAGAGCCAACACCCATCAGGTAATGCACTTTCTCTACCGGCAGTTCAGGGACAGTGTAGTGCAGGGTTTCATACATTAGCTCTTTCGGTTCACCCACACTAAGCCCGCCGATTGCATAACCGTCAAACTCCAGGTCTACAAGCTCTGATGCAGACTGGCGGCGCAAATCGTTATATACACCACCCTGAATTATGGCAAAAAGCGCCTGGTTTTCCCGTAAATGAGCCTGCCTGGCACGCCTGGCCCAGATCGTTGTCCGATCAACGGCAACCTTTACTTCTTCGTGGCTGCAGGGATATGGCGGGCACTGGTCTAAGACCATCGCTATATCTGAACCGATCACGTTTTGCAGCCTGGCAACCCGCTCAGGGGATAAAAAATGGGTTGAACCATCAATATGCGAGGTAAAAGATACCCCATCATCGCTCAGTTTCCGCATTCCGCCCAGGCTAAAAACCTGGAACCCCCCGCTGTCGGTGAGGATTGAACCAGGCCAGTTCATAAAACTGTGCAACCCGCCGTGCCGGGCGATTATTTCAACACCGGGCCTTAAAAACAGGTGGTAGCAGTTGCTTAAAATCAGCCCGACGCCTATTTCTTTTAGCTCATCTACAGTTATCGCCTTTACAGTGCCGCCTGTTCCCACCGGCATAAAGGCGGGTGTTTGAACCGTTCCGCGGGAAGTTTTAAGCTCTCCCCGGCGGGCGGCAGTCTGGGGGCACTGTGCTGATATTTTAAAGTTAATTGGCATACTTTTCATCCATTTTATAGCTTATCTTAAGCTTGCTGCACTGTCAACGATTTAGATAAGCTAAATTATAAACATACAGTCTCCAAAACTGAAAAAACGATATTCCATTTCAACGGCTTCGCGGTACGTTTCCAAAACAAGATCATAGCCGGCCAGGGCGCTGATCAGCATTAGCAGGGTTGACCTGGGCAGGTGAAAGTTAGTGAGCATGGCATCAACTGCCTTAAAATTAAACCCGGGATAGATATATAGATCGGTCCACCCCTCAGCAGCATTGAAGCAGCCATCTTGATCCACCACTGTTTCAAGCACCCTGCAGACAGTTGTGCCTACGGCAACTATCCTGCTGCCGCTCTTCCTGGTTTCATTTAAAAGCGCTGCTGTATCCTGGTCCAGAAAGAAGCGCTCTGAATGCATTAAATGCTTACGGATATCTTCTTCTTTAACCGGTTGAAAGGTGCCGGGACCAATGTGCAGGGTAATAGTAGCGATGTTTACCCCTTTTTCCTTTAGTGAAGAAAAGACCTGGTCTGTAAAATGAAAACCTGCAGTAGGAGCAGCAGCCGATCCATCTTCTTCGGCATAAACCGTCTGGTACTGTTCAGGATTATCCAGCTTCCTGGTAATATATGGAGGTAGCGGCACTGAGCCAAGGCTGTTTAAGATTTTTTCAACAGGAAGGTTTGTGTCAAATACTATTTTTCTTAAGCCTTCACGGTCATAGTCAACTATAGTTAGTGCAATCTCTTCACTTAAAACAACCCTGGCGCCCGGTTTAAGTTTTTTGCCCGGCTTGACCATGGCAACCCAGTTGCCCTCTTCAGCAGGGTGCAGCAGCAGCAGTTCTGCTTTTGCTGTTTTTCCCTCAATGTTGCCCAAAAGGCGGGCCGGTATGACCTTAGTATTATTTAAGACCAGCAGGTCGCCTTTTTCAAGGTAGTCAGGAAAATAATTGAAGGTCGTATGAATTCTCTTCTTCTCTTTGCGCTTTAAAACCAGCATTCTAGAGCTGTCGCGCTTCTCGAGAGGCTTTTGGGCAATTAACTCCCGGGGAAGGTGGTAATCATAGTCACTAAGCTTGCTGTATTTCATCTGTAACCTGCCTTTTATGAAAGCGCTTTCATCAGCGGCGGATAAAGTTAATGATCAGCGTCAGGATGATACTGATTATAAGCATGGTAACCAGGGGAAAATAAAAAGTGAAATTGCCCCGCTGAATAAAAATATCACCGGGGAGACGGCCGAAGCCAATCCTGCCAAATAAAAGAAATAGCAGGCCTGTTACAGCAATGATTGCGCCGCCGATTAATAGCAGCCTTCCAAAGGCTTCAAAGTTGGGCAAAATAACACCTCAGAGTCGTAGTTTAATCCCACAGCTTCTGCTGGGGCTCGTCTTTCGGTTTAATCTTCAGGTAGCTGTAGACCTCGGCTGTGACCATTCTGCCGCGGGCAGTTCTTTTTAACAGGCCCAGCTGCATCAGGTAGGGTTCATATATATCTTCCAGGGTTTCAGGTTCTTCACTGATGCAGGCGGCCAGGGTATCAAGGCCAACAGGGCCGCCTTCAAATTTTTCAACCAGCGCCAGCAGCAGGCGGCGGTCTATTTCATCAAGGCCCTTTTGATCAAGCTGCAGCATTTTCAGGGCTTCTCCTGCAACCGGCCCGGTAATGACATTGCCTGCCTTGACCTGGGCATAATCGCGAACCCTTTTAAGCAGGCGGTTCGCAATCCGCGGGGTGCCCCTGGAGGCCTGGGCTATAACTACAGCCCCCTCCTTTTCAACCCTTACATTTAAAATACCCGCGGACCGGGTAATGATCTGTTCAAGCTCAGACGGTGTGTAAAAATCCAGGCGGTCAACAACACCAAAACGGTCACGCAGTGGAGAAGTTAAAAGCCCGGCGCGGACCGTGGCGCCGATCAAAGTAAAGGGAGGCAGATCCAGGCGCAGCGATCTTGCACCGGGCCCCTTCCCGATTATAATATCCAGGGCATTGTCCTCCATGGCCGGGTAGAGTATCTCTTCAACCGTGCGGCTTAAACGGTGGATTTCATCTATGAAAAGAACATCACCGTGTCCGAGGTTGGTTAAAATTGCTGCCAGGTCTCCGGGCCTCTCTATGGCAGGGCCGGCTGTAATCCTGATATTGACACCCAACTCCCAGGCGATGATATGGGCCAGGGTTGTTTTACCCAAACCTGGCGGCCCGTAAAGCAGCACGTGATCTAATGCCTCTTTCCGGTCCATGGCAGCCTTGATGTAGATAGAGAGCTTTTCCTTGATTTTTTCCTGCCCCACGTATTCTTTCAGGGACCGGGGCCTTAGGCCCACTTCTATTTCCTGGTCATCTTCTATATTTCGGTTGGCAGACACTATTCGTTCTTCCACCTGCTTCTCCTTCCGAGACTTTTATTCAAGCAGTTTATATAAAATATTCAAATTTTATAGTACGAAACGCTTCCCTAGGCCATTCTTTTTAAGGCCAGTTTTAAAAGTTCTTCGCGGGAGCGATCACTGTTTTCTTCAATTATTTTACCCACAGTCAGGGCCGCTTCATTTCCTGAATAGCCGAGGCTGCAGAGGGCTTCAACAAGATCATCGTAAACGGAACCGCTGCCGCTTCCTGCCGTGACGGCAGCAACCTCATCGCCTGTCATCACTTTCGGCAGCTTTTCTTTAAGCTCCAGGACCAGACGCTGGGCAGCTTTTTTCCCCACCCCGTGCGCCCGGCAGAGCTGGGGAATATTTTCTTCAAGCACCGCAATATAGAGTTGGGACACGGAGAAAATTGCCAGCAGTGACAGGGCTAAACGGGGCCCAAAACCGCTTACGCTTAGAATCAGGTTAAAAAGCTTTCTCTCTTCTGCAGCCATGAAACCGAATAACAGCATTTCATCTTCTTTAACCAACAGCCTGGTATAGATGGTGATCTCCTGCCCGACTTTCGATGAAAGGTTATAGTCCGCTGGAGGCATTTGGACAGAAACCGCAAAACCGCCAATTTCAATGACGGCATTTCCAGGGACAGCGTTAACCAGTTGACCCCTTACATATTCAATCATCTGCTGCCTCCCTTAACCGCTTCCTGCCAGCGGCGGTTTTGCAGGTGGCAGAGGGCGACGGCCATGGCATCGGCCTCATCGTCTACTTTTGGTATGGATGATAATTTCAAAAGCATCTGCACCATTTTCTGGACCTGCACTTTTTCTGCTTTCCCGTACCCGGCAACTGCCTGTTTAACCTGTAAGGGCGTGTATTCATAAAGTTGGAGGTTTTTCATAGCAGCAGTAAGAATGACAACACCGCGCGCCTCGCCAACCTGGAAGGCCGTACGCACATTTTTACTAAAGAAGATCTTCTCCACGGCCAGCGCGTCTGGGCTAAACTCAGAAATCAACTCTAGAATTTTTTCATGGATCTTTCTAAGTCTTATCTCTGATGGCAAATCTTTATCAGTCCGGATACACCCTGACGCTGAACATATGAAATCTGAACCTCGCTCTTCTACCAGGGCATATCCTGTTATGGCAATACCGGGGTCTATCCCGATGATCCTCATCCATTCACCCATCTTTAATTTATTTTTAGAGCTTTAAAATCTAGACCATTAACTCTTCAGGAATATCAAAGTTCGCGTATACATTTTGGACGTCATCATGATCGTCGAGAGCTTCCATCAGTTTCATTATTTTAGCTGCCGTATCTGCTTCAGTTATGGCGATAGAAGTACTGGGCAGCATAGTTACTTCTGAAGAAGCTACCTTGATGCCCTGTTCCTGCAGGTAGCCCTTTACCTCTTCAAACTGTTCGGTTTCCGTGGTAATGTTGTATACATCGCTGTCATCAAGCTCTATATCTTCTGCGCCGGCTTCCAGGACTTCCAGCATGAAATCGTCTTCTTCCAGGTTAACTTCTTTTTTATCGACTGTAATAAACCCTTTTCGGCTAAACATCCAGGAAACACAACCTGATTCACCTAAGTTTCCGGCATGTTTGGACAAAACATGTCTGATTTCTGCTACTGTGCGGTTACGATTGTCGGTCATCACATCCAGCAGTATCGCTACCCCACCAGGTGCATATCCTTCAAAAGTGGCCTGTTCGTAACTGCTGCCTTCCTGACCTCCCGTCCCTTTTTGAATGGCGCGCTGTATATTGTCATTTGGCATATTGTTTTCGCGCGCTTTTTGAACAGCAAGCCTCAGCCTGAAATTAGCATCAATATCCTCACCGCCCTCCCGGGCAGCTACTGTAATCTCCCGGGCAATCTTGGTGAATATCTTACCCCTGGCTGCATCAACCCGCGCTTTACGATGCTTTGTATTAGCCCACTTAGAATGTCCAGCCATTGGCATTCCTCCTTGATTTATTGTTTGAAGTTGTCACTTAAATATTTCACTTCTATTCTCTAAAAACAGCAGCAGCGGCAGGCCAAGCCCGTAGCAGGCAATTACCTGCCCGGCGCCTACCCAGATTGCTGCCAGGTAAAAAGGTACGCCCAGCACGAAATGTAATACAAAACCGATTACAAAGGCATTAATAATGACCGGGGGCAGCGGAACCAGGTACTTATTGCGTATTTTTAATACCAGGTAAGCCGATAGCAGGGTGGCCAGGCTGCCGAAAACTATATCAATAATCCCCAGGCCGCCAAAAATATTGGCTATCAGGCACCCCACGAAGAGTCCGGGCACTGCAGCCGGCGTGAAAAACGGCAATATCATTAACATTTCTGAAATCCTGACCTGGACCATGCCATAACTGATGGGGGCAAATAAAACGGTAATCACAGTATATATTGCGCCGATCATGGCCGCCCTGGTCCAATACTTAAAGCGCAGTTCTTTTTTATTATTCAATTTAAACAGTCCTTGTTTTTTATTAAGCAGGGTGGCTGCGACCTGCTTTGTCTATTATAATTTGTTAGCCCGCTTTAGTAAATTCCCGCGACACAAAATCGAGAAATTTTTGCGCTGCCGGCCCCAGCACCCTTTTATGATGATATACCATGTAAAGTTGGCGTCTGAGGTCTAAATCACGAATGGTGAAAGATTCTATTTCGCCGGTGCGGCACATATCCTCAATCGACAGCTTTGAAACCACGGCAACTCCTAAACCTTCTTTAACCGCCTGCTTTATCCCTTCCATACTGTTAAAAAAAGTTATCCCCTCAAAGCAGCCAAGCTCATAGCCTTTTTGAGCCAGGCTTTTTTCCAATAGCTGACGTGTTGCGCTGCCCTTTTCTCTTAAGATCAGGTGATGTGAGAGCATCTCTTCCGGCGGAATGCCTTCCCCGTATTTTAATTTATCGACCAGTCCGGCGGGGGCGCATAAAACAAGTTCGTCATCAACTACGGGCAGGTAGTTTAGCCGGTCGTCTTTTTTGACCAGCCCAACCATACCCAGGTCGTAGCTGTAATTTAGTATTCCTTCCACCACGGCGCTGGTATCGAGGATGTTTACATTAAAATCGATTACTGAACAGTCTTTCTTAAAGCGGGCCAGCAGCTGCGGAAGCAGATAAGTACCCGGTACAGTGCTGGCACCTATGTAGACAAGGCCTGTAGCTTCTTCCCTCTTCCCGCTTAGTGTTTCCCGGCATTCATCCTGGAGATTGATAATTGACTGGGCGTAGTCAAGGAAAACCCTGCCTGCTTCTGTAAGTACCGGTTCACGGGCTTTTGAGCGGTCAAACAGCAGAACGCCAAGCTCCTCTTCCAGTGCTTTAATTCTTACACTGACCGATGGCTGACTGATGAACATTTTTTCCCCGGCTTCAGAAAAGCTTTTCAGGGAAGCGACATTTAAAAAGGCCCTGATTTGATCAAAATCCATGGTTCCACCTCTTTTCTTTCGTTCCAGGTACATAAATGCATCGCTGCCCGCCATGAAATCGGCTGTTTTGCATTGCCCCGGCAGGGCTCAACATCTAACAGGTAATTGTTTTCGGTAAAACCTGATTAAAAAGCGCGACAAATCATATTAATTATACTTTTAATATTTCACTGCGTCCACGCTTATATTTATTCAATTAATTAAACTAATAGAGCACTTTCAGCTTATAACAACTCCGTATTTAATGGCCAATTAAGCTTCTATATAATGAGATCGGCCTTAATCCATTATACAATCCTAAGGAGGATGATTATGAGAGATCGTCTGTTCATTATTATTGCCGGCGCCGTCGTAGGCCTGCTGGCAGTGATCCTGGTCATGCAGGGCAACCCGGTTAACATGGGGTTCTGCATCGCCTGTTTTATCCGGGATATTACCGGGGCACTGGGCCTTCACCGGGCCGGGGTTGTCCAATACATTCGCCCGGAGATAATCGGCCTGGTGATTGGATCTTTTGCCACGGCCCTTTATGTTAAAGAGTTCAGGGCTACTGGCGGTTCGAGCCCGGTGCTGCGGTTTATCCTGGGCATGCTGATGATGGCAGGAGCGCTGATCTTTTTGGGCTGCCCGCTGCGCATGGTTTTGCGCCTGGCCGGCGGAGATTTAAACGCTTTAATTGCACTGCCCGGCTATGTTGTTGGTGTATGGCTGGGAACCTATTTCCTGGGCCGGGGTTATACCCTGGGCAGGAGCCAGGAACAGTCCGCAGTGAGCGGTTATGCCGGCCCTTTCCTTGCCCTGGTCTTACTTGTGCTTCTGCTTGCTGCACCGGCATTTATCTTCTTCAGTGAAGAAGGCCCAGGCGCGATGGCAGCGCCTATTGTTTTAACCCTTGGAGCAGGGCTTTTAGTTGGTATCCTTGCCCAGAGAACCCGCCTGTGTACAATGGGTGCTATCCGCGATATAATTCTCTTTAAAGATTATCAACTTTTTTATGGTTTTGCCGCCATTTTTGTAGTAGCTTTTGCTGGCAACCTGGTAACCGGGCAGTTTAACCCCGGACTGGAAGGCCAGCCCGTTGCCCATGTAGACACTGTCTGGAATTTCCTTGGCATGACAGTTGTCGGCTTTGCTGCTGTTTTAGCAGGGGGATGCCCGATGCGCCAGTTGATACTGACCGGTGAGGGCCAGGGTGATGCCCTGATTACCGTTTTCGGCATGATGGCAGGCGCTGCTTTTATGCATAACTTTGGCCTGGCAGGAAGCCCCGCCGGAGTTTCACCGGCAGGTCAATGGATAGTTTTCATATCACTTGCTGTTTTATTTGCAATCGGCTTTGGCAATATAAAGGCGCGTCTAGCGGCAGGTAAAAAGGGACAAGCCAGGGCTTCCTAAGAGTAATCCTGTTTTTTGAAACATGTTTTCCCTTAAATGAATCAGTGGAGGCCCAGAATTCAATTGACTTAAAAGTAATTTAAGATAAAATAGACTTGTTGTGGGAGGGTTTTAGATGGATGGTGTTGTAGACTGCAGGGGTTTATCATGCCCTGAACCAGTAATTGAAGCCAGGCAGGCTTTACAGCAGGCTTCAGGCGGAACAGTTACCGTGATTGTGAGTAATGCTGTAGCAAGGGATAACGTCTCCCGTGCTGCAAAATCAATGGGCTGGCAGGTTAACGTTGAAGAAGACGGTGAAGATTTTAAGTTAAGTATAACCAGGTAATATCATTTTTAGGGCAGGGCTCCGTGCCCTGCCCTTTTTAATGCACCTTAAATAATGGAAGGGACTTTAAATTTATATGGCTTACAGCTGCTACATTACATTTCCAACCACATTTTTTGCAATCAGGGCTGAAAGCTTACTCAAAAATGAGCCATATACATTCAAAATGGTCCCTGTCCCGCGCAGTATCAGTTCAAGCTGCGGGACTGCCCTGCGCTGTGAATGCGATGACATATCTTTTGTAAGGGCATTTCTTTTAGACAACGGGCTGGAACTTGAAGCCTATTACAGGCTGGAAGAGATTGGGCTACGAGTTCCTACTGTCGAGGAGTTAAGATTTGATGAATAAGCAGGAGTGTAATAAAAATACTATATTAAACCTTTACTTTGACAATGCTGCTACTTCCTGGCCAAAACCGGAAGCCGTTTACAAGGCGCCCGAGATCCAGATGCGCCAGGCCTGCGGCAACCCGGGGAGATCGGGCCATACCCGCACCCTTGAAGCTGATCGCCTGATTTACTTGGCAAGAGAAGCAGTGGGACAGCTTTTTAACGTCAACAATCCGGCCCGGATAGTATTCACCTTAAATGCAACTGATGCGCTAAATATTGCGATAAAAGGAATTCTTGAGTCAGGAGACCACGTTTTACATACCGCCATAGACCATAATTCAGTTCTAAGGCCGTTGGGGAAACTTCGTCGCAGCGGGATGGTAAGCGTGGACCTGGTTCCCTGCGACAATGAAGGCTATCCCGACCTTGGATTTCTTGAAAGCGCTTTCAGGAAGAATAGCCGCTTATTGATCATCAACCATGCTTCAAACGTGACGGGTACAATTGTTCCTCTTGAAGAAATGATTAACCTGGCACACGAACATGGCGTTAAAGTTTTAGTAGACGCAGCTCAAACTGCCGGATCAATCACAATTGATGCTGAAAAACTTGGAATTGACATGATCGCTTTTACAGGCCACAAGGGTTTGCTTGGCCCGTCTGGAACTGGCGGTTTATATGTCCGGGAAGGAATCGATCTGGATTCCCTGAGAGAAGGTGGCACGGGCAGTCAATCTGAACTTGATATCCATCCCGAATCGATGCCGGAAAGACTGGAAGCTGGTACGCTTAACAGCCCGGGTTTAGCAGGACTGCTCGAAGGAATCAAGTTTATAACTGAGACAGGTATAGATCGAATCAGGAAAGAAGAGATTGAAAGCCGCAGCTACCTTTACAGCTCTTTAAGCGATATTAATGGGATAAAGCTTTACGGGCCTGAAGAAAGCAAAAAGTGTTCCTGCCTGCTGTCTTTCACCATAGATAATGCAGATAGTGGCGAAGTAGGTTATATCCTGGAAAATAACTACGGGATATTGTGCAGAACAGGGCTGCACTGTGCCCCGCTGGCCCACCAGGCCATCGGCACCTTTCCTGCCGGCACAGTACGTTTAAGCCCGGGCTTCTTTACCGGTAAAGATGATATTGATTACCTTGCAAAAGCCTTGCAGGAGATTACAAGTTTAACTTAGTTTTAAGTAGGGGGTATGAGTGATGA
>SLQM01000031.1 GCA_007131435.1 Syntrophomonadaceae bacterium | reverse complement strand
TAAGCAGTGGTAATTGCCTGCTGATGGATGAACCTACAAGTCATCTTGACCTTCCAGCCGTGGAAGAGTTAGAAAGCCTACTTGAGAGTTTCCCCGGTACACTGGTAATAGTATCTCATGACCGATATTTTCTTAAAGGCCTGGCAAACAGGGTTTTTGAATTAAATAATGGACATTTAAAGGTCAATGATTGCAGCTTTGAGCAATACCTGGCGAGCTATAATCATGGAGATCTTAAGAATACTTTGCAAAATGAAATAAAGATTAAGGAAAAAAGAAGAAGGCAGGAGGAGCACCGTCATCAGCAGGTTGAGCAGAAGCGGCTAAGAAAAATCAAAAAAAATCTCGAAATGATTGAAGAAGAGATAACCAGTAAAGAGAAGTTTATAGCCCACATTGAAAATAAACTTTCTGATCCGAATAGATACGGGGATCATAAACAGTTGGCTGATTTAGGCATTGAACTGAAAGAAGCCAGGGAAGAACTTGCTGACTTATTAAGGGCCTGGGAAGAGGTTATAAACAGATTGGAGCAGTGATGTTTGCACGACTATTTATATAAAGCTATAATTAATCCACAATTAAGTAACAAGAAGGGGCCGTATGCAGCATAATAGCCATTCTGTCATTACCAGGAATGAAAAAGAGACAGCTTATATAGGGGAGACCCTTGGCAAAATAATTGAACCGCCCATGGTAATTGCATTAAAGGGAAGTCTTGGCGCAGGTAAAACAGTCTTCGTACGTGGCGCAGCAAAAGGTTTAGGAGTTATAGAACAGGTTACCAGTCCTACTTTTGTTTTATTAAAAAATTACCGTGGACGCTTTCCCGTTTATCATTTTGACTACTACCGTTTATATGAAGCTGACCTGGAGGAAGCTATTGGAATGGGTTTTGAGGATTACCTGCCGGGTGATGGGATTGCTTTTGTTGAGTGGGCGGAACGATTACCTTCGCTTATTCCGACGGATTTCCTGGAAATATTTTTGGAGCTATACTTTGATAATGAAGGTGAAAAGCGAAGGCTGACATTTGTCGCACATGGCTATTCGGCTACTCTTGCAGTAAAGAGACTATTTAGTCATCTTAAACTGGATACTGATAGAACGCTTAAATTGTAAAGGAGAGCAGAAATATATGCTGTACAAAAGTAGTTTACCAGTAACATTTATCATTTTTCTAATGATCATTGCCTTTATGATACTTTGCGGATGCCAAATAGAAGGATCGATACCCTGGAATGACGGTACATACTCGGGGGAAATAAAAGCCGGCCGTCCTCATGGCCATGGTAAGTGGACGCATCCGGGAGGTGACCGTTACGAAGGACAATGGGTAAATGGTAGAATGCATGGTGTTGGAACAATTATAACTTCCAAGGGTGAACGCTACGATGGAGAAATGTACGACGATATAATTCATGGATATGGAATCTTGATTCGCGAAGATGGTGCAACATACCAGGGTGAATTCTATAAAGGAAAGGCCCATGGTGATGGGACTATCAGTTATCCATCAGGAGAAAGATATATCGGCGATTTTAAGGAAAATAAATACCATGGGCAGGGAGTATACCTATCACCTTCTGGTATAACCTATGAAGGCGAATTCTCTGATGGCATGTTTCATGGACTGGGAACCATGACAAGCCTTGATGGCTCGAAGTATATCGGGGAGTTTAAGTATGACCTTTTTGATGGTGAAGGTAAATACTGGGCAGAAGATGGATCTTTTTATGAAGGTGAATTTATAGAAGGCCGTTTTCACGGGTTTGGCAGGATGGAATATCCTGACGGAGCAGTATATGAAGGTGAGTGGGCAGATGGTAAATTTCACGGCCAGGGCAAATTATTATATGACGATGGCATTGTTTTAGAGGGCTACTAGAAAGAACATGAATTGGTGGAATAATTACAGGGAGAACTATTAATAACCGGGAGGAGTATTTCTTCTGTTAATTCTTGGCATTGATACCAGCACATTATCTTGCAGCGTTGCTTTGCTGCAAAAAGATAAGGTATTGTCAGAAATGACACTTAATATAAAAAAAACACACTCTGAACGTTTAATGCCTTTGATTGATATCCTTTTAAATGAAAGCGATAAAAGAATTGATGACATTACTTGCATTGCAGTCGCAGCCGGTCCAGGATCATTTACCGGTTTGCGAATCGGTGTGGCTACTGCAAGGGGTTTGGCCCAGGCTTTAAATGTTAAGGCAGTACCGGTTTGTACATTACAGGCTATGGCTGAAGGAATTTTTGAACAGGGGATTTTAATTTGTCCAGTTTTAGATGCCAGGCGTAGCCAGGTTTATTCTGCTCTATTTAGGCGAAGCATATATGTTCCCTGTAAAATTGAAACTTTGATTGAGCCTGTTGCAATTTCAGTTGAAGAGCTACTGACAACCCTGGGTAATTTTAAAGAGCCGATCATGTTTCTGGGAGAGGGTCTAAATAGTTATGGGGAAAAATTGTTCGAGGGTTTGCCAGCAGGCCATGCTATAGTGCCACCGGCACCCTTCAGGTTTTGCAGGGCTGCCCTGGTAGCAATGCTGGGCGTGAAAGTTTTAAATAAAAACCCTGAATCTTCATATCTTGATCTTTTGCCACGTTATTTAAGGCGACCTGAAGCAGAAAGGCTGCTTGATGAAAGTGGCAATACTTCTTAAGGAGCTATTAGCAAAGGATATGGGTGAAATAGAACATGAATATATTCACAAGAATGGGCCAATCATAATTGAGCCCATGGTTGAAGCCGATATTTATGCCGTTGCAGCTATAGAATTAGAGTCCTTCAAAGATCCATGGCCCCTGGAATCATTTCGCACTGAACTGCTCTATAATCAACTTGCTTCATATTATGTGGCAAGAATTAATGGGGTGGTTGTTGCTTATATCGGGGCCTGGAGTATATTGGACGAAGTGCATATAACAACTCTTGCTGTTGAAAAAAAATACCGTCGACAGGGTATTGCTTCTCTATTACTTGAAACCCTTTTTGTTTATATGCACAAGCAAGGTGCACGTTACCTTACCCTGGAAGTGCGGCCCAGTAACAGGGCAGCGAGGAACTTTTACGAGAAATATGGATTCAAAGTATATGGACACCGCAAGAAATATTATGTAGACGAAGATGCCCTGATAATGACAAAAGATGATCTTAATTATACAGTATAAAATTTGTAATATCTAACTGGTTATAAATATTATCAATGAGGAGCTCTCAGTGGCGGATAATAAAACTTTAATTTTGGGAATTGAAACTTCTTGTGATGAAACAGCGGCAGCTGTAGTTGCCGATGGACAAGAAATGCTTAGTAATATTATATCATCCCAGGTTGAACTGCATTCGCGCTATGGCGGGGTAGTGCCAGAAATAGCATCGCGGCAACACCTAACGATCATTAACACGATCATTAATAATGCAATGCATGAAGCAGGAGTATCTTTTCAAGATCTTGATGCTCTTTCCGTATCATACGGCCCGGGGCTTGTTGGTGCTCTTTTAGTAGGTGTGTCTACTGCCAAGGCGCTTGCCTATGGTTTAAAAAAGCCCTTGATCGCAGTAAACCACCTTCAGGCTCATCTTTATGCAAATTATCTTGATGGCGCGCCCCGTGTTTACCCTACGGTTGTCCTGATAGTTTCCGGTGGCCATACGGAGCTATTGCTGGTTACGGGACCGAAGGAGATGGTCCTCCTTGGCAGTACACGGGATGACGCTGCAGGTGAAGCATATGACAAGGTTGCAAGGCTATTGGAGTTAGGTTATCCCGGCGGACCGGTAATTGACAAGCTTGCTCGTGACGGAAATCCCTCTGCAATAGCATTTCCCCGCTCCTGGTTAGGTGACGAAGGCCGCTTTGATTTCAGTTTTAGCGGCCTGAAGACAGCAGTTATTAATCACCTTTATCATGCCCGGAGAAAGGAAGAGTTAGTAAGCATACCTGACCTGGCAGCATCCTTCCAGGAAGCGCTTTTAGAGGTATTGGTTGAAAAAACATTGGTTGCAGCAAAAGAATATGGCGCAAAAGCAGTTTTACTTGCCGGAGGCGTTGCTTCCAATAGTCGACTTCGTGAATGGATGAGAGAACGTATAGAAACTATTCTGCCCAACACTGAACTTCATATTCCAAAGCTGGTGCTTTGCACCGATAATGCGGCCATGATAGCAGCAGCTGCATACCCCCTATATCTTGAAAGAAATTTTGCTTCTTTAAACCTGAATGCGCAACCAGGGTTACCAGTTAAGTAGCTTGATTTATGTAAACAATCTGCTTAACCTGTTCATAACCGGATAAAAGTGCCCTATTTACTCTAATAAACTGTTAATAAGTCTGTGCATAATGTGGATTACTTAAAATGGAATTCTTGAAAACCTTAAATAAAGGCTATTTAATTTACCAAAACCCCTGTTCAGTTGACATAACAAGTTTGCATAATATTGTAGTAGAAAATCTTAGAGAGTAGTTTGCCGTTCGACAATATAATTGATGGTTGGTATAATCCTTTAAAAGGAGGCAGGACTTGTTACTTAATCATATAAAAAATATACATTTTATCGGTATCGGTGGTTATGGAATGAGTGCGCTTGCCCTTGTCTTAATTGAGAAAGGTTATAGTGTCAGTGGATCAGATATAAAAGAATCCATAGTTACAGAAATGTTAAAAGAAAAAGGGGCCCAAGTTTATTTAAATCACCATGAAAAAAACCTGGGCAAGGCGGAATTGGTAATATTCTCTACTGCGATAACTCCAGATAATCCTGAGCTATCTGCAGCTAGAGGGGGTGAAATTGTTGTTTGGCACAGGTCGGAGCTGCTGGCCGCTTTAATCAACAGCAGTTATGGAATAGCTATTGCCGGTGCTCACGGCAAAACAACTACAACAGCAATGGTTTCTATATTACTTGAAGAAGGTGGTTTTGATCCCACTTCAATAATTGGTGGGATTGTGCCTGCCCACGGTAGTAATGCCCGAATTGGAAAAAGCCAATACCTGGTTGCAGAAGCGGATGAGAGTGATAGTTCTTTTGTTCGCTATTATCCCCGTTTGGCAATTGTTACAGGTGTTGAGGCTGATCATCTTGAGCATTATGAAAATAAGTATGATAACCTGGTAAATGCTTACTGCAAGTTTCTGTCCCAGGTGCATCCGGATGGCACTGCTGTTATTTGTGCTGAGGATCAAGAGCTGCGTAAATTTGGGAGTAAATTGGATTGCAAAGTTATCTATTATGCATTAAAAAACGATCCCTTAACCAGGCCTGACTATTGTGCATCTAATATTGCAATAGAAGGCCTGGGATCACGTTTTGATCTTTGTCATCGCGGCAAAGTATGTGCAGAAAATATTAAAATCAGTATTCCCGGAAATCATAATATAAGTAATGCCGTAGCGGCATTTGCGCTAATAGCACAATTGGGCCTTGATCCTGCTTCTTATACTTACGCATTAAAAGATTTTAAAGGAGTGGGGCGCAGGTTTGAGATTATTGGGGTTGAAAGGGGCGTAACTGTTGTTGATGATTACGCCCATCACCCCACTGAAATCAGGGCTACATTAGAAGCTGCCCGTCAAAGAACAGAAGGTGGGATAATCTGTTTGTTTCAGCCACATCGTTATAGCCGGACAGCATATTTTATCGAAGAATATGCAAATGCCTTTGACTCTGCCGATAAGCTGCTGCTGCATAGTGTATATTCTGCCGGTGAAAAACCTCTTCCGGAAGCCACATCAAAAGCCCTTGCAGATAAGATTAAGGCCAAGGGTAATGTAGCCGTGATTCAAAATGATGACATTTATAAGCTTGAGGCTGAGGCAGCAGCTAAATCAAAACCGGGCGACTTGATTATTACCATGGGGGCAGGAGATATTAACAGCTCAGCTCCTCGTATATTAAAAATACT
>SLQM01000035.1 GCA_007131435.1 Syntrophomonadaceae bacterium | reverse complement strand
TTTGAATGACAAGTCTTTTAATAAGGTCATGAGCACCTGTAATTCATATTTCCTTCAGCCCGGAAGGCCCTGCCGTTAAGATAATTGGGGGTTAAAAATCCTCTTCGGCAATATCTCCCAAAGACTTTAAATCAATACCTTTTCGCAGTAAGGCCCGGCGGCGGAGTTCATAATAAACCATGCCCAGGGCCAGCCAGGTCAGGAAAAAGTAGCTAAGCAAACTGCCAGCTGGCATGGACAATAGATCAATGAGCAGAATGGCCATAACGATAAGCGCAAATACTGCCCCAATCAAAACCGCTATCTTGAGCCAGGGCCCCTTTAATTTAAAATAAGCAGCCTGGTAAGCTCGCGGTGCTCGCTGCGGCAGACGCAGTGCAGCTCCAAGAACGGGCATGAAAACAATGATGCCGCCTATAGAGCCCAGGGCAGCAAATGCTTCAAGATAGCTTTCACCAAAAAGTAGAACAGATGTAGTGGAAACAATATAGATGAATATTAAAAAGCGATGCGGGGTTTTGAACCGTTCATTTACGCGAGCCAGGGAAGCGGGAAATATACCATCCGCGGCCATCACCAGCAAAGATTTTGTTCCCCACATGAAGCCGGCATTAAGGGTTGTCACTATGGCCAAGAGGCCGCCGCCAAGGATGAAAAATGCCAGGCCGCCCTGCTGCATAAATGCGACGGCAGCTGCCGCCAAGGGTTGACCGGCGGTTTCAGTCCAGGGAAGGACACCTACTGCAGTAACCGAAACAAATATATAGAGAATCGTAACCAGGGGAATAGAAATCATGAAAGCTCTCGGTATTGTCTTGCCGGGATCCCTGATCTCACCGCCAAGCTCGACTATAGCATTGGCCCCAAGGTGAGTGAAGGTGAGAATAGAGGCAGCAATTAGAAAGCCGTAGGCGCCGCCGGGCAGCAGGGGGTAAAAATTAAAGGTTTCGATCTGCCCTACCCCTGAAAAACCAAAATACATAAGAGAACCAATCAGGACTACGACGAAAAAAGCCTGCATGGATGCCGCTATAGAAATACCGATCAGGTTGATTAAAAAGAGTACAGTCAGTAGAATGACTGCTGCCGGCACAGCGGGCAGGTCCCATAGAGACTGCAGGTAACGGGCACCGCTTAGAGCCCACAGGGGGAAAGCCCCGACCAGGGTGCCCCCCATGTAGCCCCAGATGCCGATAAAGGCCCAGCGCGGAGAAAACAGGCGGCTGCCATATTTATAGTTCCCCCCGGTTGTAGGAAGAGCAGAGCCGAGCATGGCCAGGGCCATCATCAGGAATATCACCGGGATGACACTGACCAGGTAGGCCAGCGGCACTGACGGACCGGTATAGCCAGTGGCAATACCGGTTAAAACAAATATACCGGCGCCAATAGTCATCCCCACGGCGACTGCCACTGTCTGAGGCAAGCCGAGCACCCTTTGTAGGCCAAATTCTTTTTCAGTCATAAAAAACTACCCTCACCTCTGCCTGATGGCTGATAATTGACGCCAACTGCTGCGTGTATTATAATTAATTTGCTAATAATCTGTCAATTTTTCCAGTAACCTGTGCCTGAAACAAACAGGAAAGTGAAAATATGGCTGAATGCTTGCTCTACAAAGAATACCCCGGTTTGAATGAAGCCATCCCCAGGGCAGAGCTCGGCAACTGGCCCACACCGCTGCAGCCGCTGAAGAAGCTGTCCCTCTTTTTGGGCAGCAGCTCAATTTATATCAAACGGGACGATCTCTCAAACCCTCTTTACGGCGGAAATAAAATCCGGAAACTGGAATTGATCCTGGCTGATGCCAGGCGACGCGGTTGCCGCGAGATTATTACCGCAGGTGGCCTGGGCTCAAATCACGTGCTGGCCACCGCAGCCCTGGGTAAAGAGCTAGGCTTTAGGGTAATTGGCCTTTTTTTCTGTCAACCGGTTACAGAACGGGTCAGAGACAACCTGCTGCTGGTAAATAGCTTTGGCACTGAAATGCATTTTGTTAAGGATTACCCCGGTTTGGTTTTAGGTTACATCCGTTTTTATACCCGCAGCAGTATGAAAGGCCGCAAACCGCTGCTGCTGATGCCGGGTGGCTCCAGTAATTTGTCAACTATCGGTTATATAAACTGTGTTTTGGAAATCAATAAACAGTTGGAAAACGGCGGTTTAGAGAAGCCTGCGGCAATCTTTACAGCTGCCGGCACGGGGGGAACTGCGGCCGGGTTACTGGCCGGGCTTGCTTTAAGCAAGGCAGAGACAAAACTACATGCCGTTAGAGTAGTCAGGCCGGAAATACTGTCTGCTTCAAGAATTAAAGGACTGGCATCCGGGGCGCTGAAACATTTGGCAAAGCAAAAAGCAGATATTGCGCCCATGAACCGGCCCTTCCTTGAGGATAGGCTCGTGCTGGAAACAGATTACCTTGGCCCTGGTTATGGATTTAATACAGAAAAAGCGCTTGAAGCGAAAAAACTCTTCCGGGAACTGGAAGGGATCGAGCTTGAAGAGTGCTATACAGCCAAAGCGGCGGCTGCCATGATCGATTATTGCCGGGTTAATAAAGGACCAGAAAAGCGTCCGGTAATCTTTATCCACACGGCCAGCAGTACCCATAACCGGGACAGGGAAAAGCTTCCGCGAGCGGAGGCATTACCGCCTGGCTTTCAGTGGTGCTTCAGCGATGAAGCCCGTTACTGCAGGTGCAGCCTGAAAAAACAGAACAAGTCTTTTTGCGCGACAATCAGCCAGCCGGGATGGCGCTGGCCCGTTTAAAACAGGAGGTGCAATTAGTTGGCCCTCAGAAGCCCTTTAACAGGGAACATAAACCGAATCAGCTTGATCCGGGAAGAGATATTCGGGGAGCCTTACTCCATTTGCCTGGAGCGGCCCACCCTGCTTGATCGTTACTGGCGTTCCGGTGCGGCACGGGGCAAACATCCTTATCTCCAACGGGCGGAAGCCCTTGCCTATATATACAGCAATCGCTGTCCCCGCATTTATAACCATGAACTGGTCTTCGGTAACATTTCATCGAAGCGAGTTGCCGCCAATTATTATCCCGAAGGCGGTTCTATTCACATCCTTGAAGATATTTTCTGTTTAGAGAAACGCTCTGTTTTACCATATTATCTTGAAAGAGATGAAAAGTGGCGCCTCTTCTCCCTGGGGCTGCGTCTTTTCAGGCGCAGTGTAGCGGCAAGAACATTTCTTAAGCCAGGCCGGTTTGGTCATTTTCTTGACTTTTTCAGGGCTAAGCGCTATTACATAACCGAAGTGGCAGGCATATCACACCTTGTTCCCGGGCATGAGCCTGTAATTAAACTTGGACTGGAACATTTTGAAAAAGCTGCCACTGCAAAACTGGCCGAAACAGAAGGCGACGCCGATAAGGAAGCCTTTTACAGGGGCCTTTGCCTGGTTATTGACGGTATCAGGCAAATGGCCGCCAACCTTGCCGACCAGGCAGAACTGGAAGCGGCAAAGCTGCCGGCCGGCAGTGTTCGCGGCCGGGAACTGCTTGAAGGGGCGGAAATTCTGAGGAGAGTTCCTTACAAGCCGGCCCGCTCTTTCCGGGAAGGCCTGCAGGCGGCGTGGCTGATTCACCTGGCCCTCAACCTGGAAGATTTCGAGCAGGGTATCTCCTTCGGGCGCCTTGACCAGTTTCTTTACCCTCTTTATGAAAAAGATATTAAAAAAGGCCTGCTCACCCCGGCCCTGGCCACAGAACTTCTTGCCTCCTTCTGCCTTAAATGCAGCGAAACTATTCCTTTGTATTCGAGGAGAATTAACCGTTTCTTCGGCGGCAATGCAGTTGGGCAGGGTATTACCTTAGGTGGTGTCGACGCTGAAGGCCTTGATGCTACCAATGAACTCTCAAAATTGATCATTGAAGCTTACAGCCAGGTGATGACCCGCGAGCCCAGCCTGCACGCCCGCATCCATAGCGGCACACCCGAATGGTTCCGGGACTGCTGCGCCGGGCTAATCCAATCAGGAAGCGGTAAACCGGCCCTTTTCAATGACCAGCCCGTTGTCAGGGCTTTACAAAATGCCGGAATGAGCCTCGAGCACGCCCGCGACTACGCTGTAATCGGCTGCGTAGAAATGGGCAGCCAGGGCCGGACCTATAATTCATCAGATGCCGCTCTTTTCAACCTACCGCTTTGCCTTGAATTGGCTTTAAATGGCGGACAACCTTTGCGTGGGGGGCGCATATTGGGAGCGAAAACCCCTCCGCCCGCAGCGATAAAAACTTATTCTGATTTACTTGATGCTTTCCAAAAACAGGTTGAACACAGCATTGCCGCAATGGTAAAAGTGATTACCGCGCTGGAAAAAGAGTACCGGGTTATCCGCCCTTCACCGCTCAATTCTTTGCTGACAGAAGGCTGCGTTGAGAGTGGCCGCGATGTCACCTGGGGCGGGGCCCTCTACGACTACACTTCCATACAGGGAGTGGGGCTGGCTGATACCGGGGAATCCCTTTACGCCCTGAAAAAAATAGTTTTCGATGATCACCAGCTGTCCCTGGAAGAGTATGTGAGAATCCTTAAAAATAATTTCAGGGGCGAGGAGAAGTTACAGGCCAGGCTCGCTCATCGCTTGTCGCGCTACGGAAATGACCTTGAAGAGGTTGATCAAGCGGTCCAGGAAGCAGCCGATATTTTCAGTGAAACGGTAAGCAGTTATAAAAATTCACGTGGCGGCCGGTACCTGACCGGGTTTTATGCCATGACCTGCCATCACGGCTTTGGAGCTGTAACAGGAGCCCTGCCCAACGGCAGGCCGGCCGGATTCAGGTTCTCAAACGGGCTTTCTCCCGCAGACGGTGCTGACAGGAGCGGTCCGACAGCAGCTCTAAACTCTGCAGCCAGGCTTGACAGCAGCAACTGGGCCAACTGTTATGCCCTCAACCTGAAGTTTGAAAAGAACCTGATCAAAGGGGATAAAGGAATTCAAACCCTGAAAGATTTAACCAGGGGCTATTTCGGGCAGGAAGGTATGCAGCTGCAAATCAATGTCCAGGATGCTGCGCAGCTGCGGATGGCGAAAGCAAACCCGTCTTTATACCCGGGCCTGATGGTTCGCGTCTCGGGTTACTGCTCGTATTTCTGCGATCTGTCACCGGAAGTCCAGGAAGAGATTATCGAGCGCACCGCTCACGGAGCAGGCGGGCAGGGTTAAAATGGATTGCACGAGCTGACGCCTAAAATTCTTCAACCGTTTCGTAACTTTTAAGCGGTGGGTAAATATAGCGCGGTTGTGGTGGCATGGAGTTATAAACTCTTTCCAGGTCGACACAACCGTAAGGCAGGCCCGCATACTTTTTCCGGTTATAAATACCCTTAACCAGCACGGATTCCATTTTTAGATTTACGAAAAAAACCGCAACGGCTGATCCATCAGGGATTTTCAGCAGCTCTTCCCGGTAAGGATTAAGGGCAAAAACAACCCTGTCAAGGCCTGCATTAGCCGCCTGGATAACCGGGACCAGGCAGGGAAACCCTTCCTCGTCAAGGTAGGCAATAAACTTTAGCCCATCGATCTCGCTGAACATTGCCCTGCTGATTTCATTGAGCACCCTTTGCTCGGAAGATGAAGCGAGTGGCAGGATTAGCCTTGTTTTCAGGGCACCGGCAATGATCTGACCCTTGCTAAGCTTTTCCCTGGCGCTGATATCCAAAAGCTTGAAATAATGGACAAGACCGATACCAAAATAAGCGTTGTAGCGAAACATTGGTTTTTGGTTATAGATCTCATATTCAGGTCCACTTGAGGCACTGTTCTCGTAAACAGCGCGCCCCCTCCAGGTTTCCATGGTCGACAAAAAAATAAGAAAGCCAATTTCTCTTCTCTGGGCCATATGTTTTTTACTTAGCCCTTCACAGAACTGCCCAACCGTCAACTGCTCTGTTCCAAGCGGCTGCAGGGAAGAAAGAAAGCTGATATGCGGCGCGCCCTGCTCATCTACCGTGGCCACCAGGCCAATTTTGCTGTCTGTGGTCATGTCTTTGCTATCTTCACTGGATATGAACCTGTTCACAACCTCACTCCTCACTTGTTGAAGTCGATCGTGTCGATCCGGTTCCATGTAATTCTATTCCCGAACTTTTCAGTTCACTGGCAGCAAGCAGAAGTAATTCGTTCATTGCCTGATCGGTCACCAGGGCAGTATCTTTATAAGCCCAATCCCTACCAAGGCTTTCATATTTATGAAGGCAGAGGTTATTAAAGGCACAAAGTTCCCAGCGTTCGACAGCATCACCTACGGGCCCGGCTAAAAAAACGGCAATCGCCCTGATGTTCTCTTTGCTGTCCGTGGCCCCGGGAATAACCGGAGTTCTAATCCAAAGCCTTTTCCCCGATTCCTTGAGGAAAGGAGCGGCTTTAACCAGGTTGTCCAGGATCCGGGCGTTGCCACCACCGGTATGCCTTCTATGTTCAGCATCGTCCATTAATTTGATATCATAAAGCAGCAGGTCTGCATGCTGAAGAGCCCTGAGGAAGAGGTCGGTATTGACCAGCCCTGCCGTGTCTAGTGCAGTGTTTATACCTGTTTTTTTCAAGGCTTCAAGCAGCCAGGTAACTGCTTCTGGCTGTAACAGAGGTTCTCCCCCTGAAATGGTTACTCCGCCATCTTCGCCAAAATAAGCCCTGTCTTTTAGCAGTTCCGTGAACAGCTTTTCTACTTCAAAATCTTCTCCTTTAACATTGAGTGACCCTGAAGGACACTCTTCGACACAGTCCAGGCAGAGTGAACAGTTTTCAGCAGCGATGAAGATACCGCGTTCTGTTAACCTTAAAGCACCGTTCTGGCATACGTCATTACAGGAGCGACAGCCAATGCAGCGAACCTTGTTCCACTGGACAACCGGCCTGGCATCGATGCTTTCGGGGTTATGACACCAGGCACAGCGCAGGTTACAGCCCTTCAAAAACAGGGTGGTCCGCAGGCCAGGCCCGTCTTCCGTAGACATTCGCTGAATGTTTAGTACATTGACCGGCGGTTTTAAAAGCATTGATGTTCTTCCCGGGCAATAATTTCATCCTGCAATTCCCGCCCAATCGAGGCGAAATAGGCATTGTACCCGGTTACCCTGACCAGTAAATGGCGATAGTTATCCGGGTGGGCCTGGGCATCACGCAGCATGGCGGCATCAACAATATTGATCTGCAGGGCTGTGCCTCCATTTTCGGCATAACCGCGCAGGAAGGCCTTTAGCTTCTCCCGCTGCTCTTTGCTCTTAGTGATCGAGGGGTTAAAGGTTATGGTGTGGGAAGCGCCATTGGGCAGACTGTTATTATAGCCCAGGTAGTCACCGTTTTCACTTTGCCCACCAAGGGCCCGGCCAACTGAATTGGCGTTGGCAGTGGGGCCATTAATATCGGCCCCGTTAACCGGGCAGATGGCGTTAGAGAGAAACTGACCCCTGGCCCTGCCATCCGGGCTGGCAGGCAATATATAGCCAGAAGAGATCCAGTAATTCCAGCTCAGCATTCCCGGGCGAAACTGAGCGCCGGTTGCGGTGGTTTTATAGCGCCATGTTTCTTCAGCCCAGAGCTCCATTACCTTTTCGGCCAGGGCATCGGCTTCGTGATCATCACGTCCAAACTTGGGGGCTTTATAGATCGCTGCCGCCTGCAATTTCTCAAAGCCAACCCAGTTGGCTTTCAGGGCTTCGGTTAGCTCGCTGAGAGAACAGAGCTTTTGATCAAAAACAAGATATTTTACAGCAAGCAGGGAATCAACAGTGGTGGCAAAGGTTACTGCCTCAATGGTAATAAATTTTAGCTCAGCACCACCCTGGGTAATATCAAGACCGCTTTCAGCACAACCCCTTACCAGTGCTGAAAGATAGGGTGTTGGCGAGAATTCGGCTCTCACCGCATCCATTTCGTCATATAACAAAACCATCTTACGGATAATATATTTAACCTGATCTGCAAAGGCTGCAAAAAATTCTTCAAATGAAGTGAAGCTTTCAACTTCACCGGTCCGCGGTGCATCGACTGCCGGCGGGTAGGGTTTACCCCAGAGACTATCGTGGTAGACCTGCAGTTCCCTGCCATTACCAAGGGTAAGTTCAATGGCTTTTAGAAGATTTAAATTGCAATCAACCGTCGCCGAACGGTCGTTTCCACACATCGTATTCTCAAGACAGCCGACAGAGGCATAATCGAAAACATTTTCCTCGTTAATCAAGTTCTCGCAGCCGGCTTTTTTGGCCTGGCGCAGCATTCCGGCCATCGAGCGTTCGTCAAAGTTCAACAAGAAAGGCGCACCCTGGCTTCCGGCAATCATTTCTACAATGCGATCAAGAAGCTCATCGGGAGAGTTACGGTGCAGCCGAACGTTTGGTTTTGGTTCCAAAATCGGGCTCATCTCGTCTATGACTTCCAGCAAAACATAGGTCAGCTCATTGGTCATGTCAATCCCATCTTTACCCATACCTGAAAGATTGAAAAGCTGACCGTAGCCTGAAGTAATACCCTGGTTGCATCCTGTCCTGATCATGGCGTCGTAAGCCGTGTTGCAATGAAACCAGAAACATTTGAGGATTTCCTTGCCGGTTTCAATATCCATTCCGTTTGCCATGGATTTTTGCCAGTAGGGCAGTAGATATTGGTCGAGGCGACCAAATGAGACTCCGGGCCCGGGATAGTTTTCATCGCTCATTACCAGCATATGTGTGATCCAGAGCGATTGCACCGCCTGCCAGAAATCTTCAGCCGGAAGCCAGGGCACTACCTCGAGATTGGCAGCCATCTGGAGCAGTTCGGCCCTGCGCATTTCATCCTTCTCTCTTTCGGCCAGGTTGAGGCATTTTGTGCTGTAGGCAGCCGCCAGCTCTTTCGGCATCAGGCAGGCTTCACGCATGGCCCGCAAATTGGCTCCCTTTTCACCCTGTTTTTCCGCAGGTGACAGTTTTTCGTATAGTTCTCCGTAATATTCATAAAGGCCTTTGAAGCCCCGCTCGAGAACGCGTGGATAGTCAGGGATAAGATGTCCTGATGTAGGGCCGCAGTTACCGAAACCTTTATCTTTGAAAGCATAAACTTTCTGGCGCAGTCCATCTGTTCCGGAAACCAGGCGGTGGCGCTTTTTAGCCTGTTGCGGTGTCCAGCACTTGGAGCAGACAATATTAAAACGACTGCCGGCCAACAGGTCACCGGGCAGTATCTCCCGGGGGACTCCCTCCACCATCACTTTCCTGGTAAAGAAAGCCTTTCTTTCTGCCAGGCTGCGCCGGAAAAAATCGTCCGGCAGATCTAAAACCGCGGCATTCTGGTTAAAAGCCTTGTTAAAGGTGTTAAAAAAAGAATAGACCTCAGGGACGATATAGAAATTCATTTCCTCGAAGAGACAATCATCTTTTACCCCGCTGCTAAAAGCCAGGAACTCATTATTCCACTTTCGGTCAACACCCTGGAAATAGTAATCGTAAAGCCATTTAATTCTCGGCGAAAGATTATAAGGCACCTTTACTCCGGGCATAACATATACCTCCCCGATAGCGTTTACAAGTTTGGTTTCATTTTACCACATCTGCGGGGCCAGCTTAGAGCAAAAAAGAAAACATCCTTAACGCTTCAAAGTAATCATCTGTTTCGAAAAGAACCGTATTGGGGTTTAACTGCTTCACTCCAGGATAAAAAGATGCGCGGTAAGCCTGAGCATGGTTTATATAGTTAATTTCAATTTTAAATCCTGATGGCAGGTTTACTTTGCACAGCTTCCTGTTAGGTTCATCCAAAGCTTCCTGCACTGCAGCCTTTATTCTTGCTGTTGCTTCATCCGGGTGAATGCTGATCACTGAATTACTGATCCCTTTTTTCGTGGCAACAGCTTTAATAGAGCTATTGAAATTTACCACGGATTCGCAGAGAGTTTCATCACCGCTGACAAAAACAACCGGGACCCCGGCTAACCCGGCGGTATAGGTGTTGATAAGAAATTCATCTGCCAGTTGATCGTTAACTTTAAGATAGGCAATCTTTTCAGAGCTAAAGGTATGGGCCAGGGGGTTTCCATCAGTGCCCGCTCCGGAATGATAGCCGATCATCAGGGCAGCATCAAAAGAAGCATCTAATTCCTGCATCATGGAAAATGGATGTTCACTCCACGCGCGAATAAGCCTTACCATTTTAGGAAGTTCATCTATATCTATGTTCCTGCCAGGGCCGTGTGCATCCTTAACCCATATTTCTTTCGCTCCTGCATTTATTGCCCCTTTACAGGCTGCCTTAACTTCCCTGGTCATCTGCGCAGAGTACGGCTTGTAGTCCGCTTCTGCCTTTTCAGTTTCCTTCCAATCAACAACTCCGGCAATGCCTTCAATGTCTGCACTAATATATATTTTCATCTGGTATTACTCCTCCCGGGTGGAAATAATCTTCCTCAAGCGTATTGACCGCCACTTGAATTAAAAAAAGATACAGGTTTGAACCTGGAACCGGTTTACTTAGAATAACTCCTGATTCTTTCTATAATATAAGCGATAATCCTGCTTAATCACTGTCCAGGATGAAACAGGCTTGTATAGAAAGTTATATGGACAGCATTGCTTTTCGCTATTTAAAACATCTTTATGGCCTTTTAAGCAGCTGTGATATGATAAGTTAAGATCATCCTTAAAGGGGGAGCATGGTGATGAAATATATAGCTATCGTAGGGCCATCAAACTGCTCTTCAACTGAAAAAGTTGATGCCTACAATATCGGCGCATTACTTGCAGCCAGCGGTTCTGTTGTGATTTGCGGGGGAGGCAGCGGTGTAATGGAGGCTGCATCAAAAGGGGCACATGAAAAAAATGGCGTGGTTATTGGAATCCTGCCGGGCAATGATCATACTGCCGGCAATCCATACCTGACCTACTCAATCGCTACCGGCCTTGGTGAAGCGCGTAACGCGATTATTGCCAGAACGGCAGATGTGGTAATCGCAGTTGGCGGAGAATACGGCACCCTTTCAGAAATTGCCCTGGCCATGAAAATGAATAAAAAGGTAATCCTGCTTAACAGCTGGCTTCTTGAACCAGCGCGCCGGACAGGCAGCATGCCATTAATTGCGCATAGTGCAGGTGAGGCGGTAGAAATTGCTTTGCAGTAAAACTTTAAGTAAAGCTATACCGGGATTATTCAACCGGTTTGGGCACAATACGAATAATTGAGACGCTGCGGCCTTCGACAGCAACATAGATAGCACCATCATGGTGGCCGACAGCAACATCGCGAAAGCGCCAGCCTTCATCTGCAAGCAGCGGCTCAAGCTCTTCAAGTCCATCAGCGTAAACCCTGAAGTGGGCCAAATACTGGCTGGCCAGCCCTCCTACAAAAAGATCTCCCCGCCAGTCTAAAAATCCATCTGCATCATAAAAGGTCATTCCGGCAGGAGGAAACCCACCGCTTCCACATTCCCAGTAATGCACCGGATTGACTGTGTCATCACGCTCTTCAGGTAAAACCCCGATATCCTGACCGGTGGCGTAGGTGCAGCCATATGTGGCTATCGGCCAGCCATAGTTGTTGCCGCCGCGGATGATATTAATTTCATCGCCATCGCGTTCTCCATGCTCGCTTTGCCAGATCTCCCCGGTTTCCGGGTGGATGGTCATCCCCTGTGAGTTGCGGTGGCCATATGTATATATTTCGTCGAGCACGCCCGGGTCACCAACAAAGGGGTTGTCCACAGGTATTGTTCCGTCACGCAGTAGCCTAAGAGTTGTACCAAGAACATTGGTCGTATCCTGTGATACATGGTTTTCGAAGTTCTTGTCGCCTCGGTCGCCGATAGTCATGTATAGATAGTCACCCTGGATTACCACCCGGGAACCATAGTGGGCAGTGCTGTTCAGGAAGGGTTCGACTACGTAGAGCACCTCTACACCGCTCAAGTTTAACTCTTCTAAGTTTAGTGTTGCCCGTGCCAGGTGGGTTGTCGTAGCCCCTGCCTGGTTAGAGGCAGAATATGTTAAGTAGATAAGGCTGTCATCTTCAAAGTCGGGCGATACAGCAATGTCAAGTAAACCGCCCTGGCCTCCTGATGCAACATCGGGCACACCGGTAATCCCTGTAACTTCAAGTGTCTCAGTATCGATCAGGAATATTGAGCCTGAGTTTTCGTTGGCCAGCATTTTGGGCGTGCCTGGCAGGAATTCGATCGCCCAGATTTGGCCCAGTTCTTCAGCAACTATCTCAAGCACGGGCTCAACATCCATGACCGGCTGGGCAATTGGTTGATCAACGCGGGCTTTTTCGTCTATAAACCAGCCCTGCTGGACCATGTATACTATAAAACCTGATACTATTATCACTGCGATAGCAATAAATATGAATATTTTTCGTTTGCTCATCATTGGCATATCACCTCTGAGTGAATGGTTTGTTATGATCAATAACTCATATTAATTATACTACGACCTTTCAAGGTAATAAAAGTTGGCCGGGGCAAAGGCTGCCGGTAAATATTTATTAATTGTTATTGTGTCCCGAAATTATTTAAAGTTATAATGGTAAATGAAGTAGCTGAATAGGCATAATTACTGATGGTCACGGCAACTTAGATGATGAAACTTCCAGGTTTTAACAAGCAATCAACAGTATAATTGGCCTGTTTTGAACTGCTGCTATAGTGCAAATCTTGGTAAGCTTTGGAGGTATTTAATTTGAAGCTGGGCGGGAAAAAAGCAATTTTAACCGGTGCCTCCTCAGGGATCGGCCTTGAACTGCTTAAGCTGCTGCTATCTGCCGGCGTTGAAGTGGTGGCCGCATCAAGAAGCATGGAAGAATCCAGTTTTGACCATGCCCTGCTGGTAAAAAAGAACTGCGATGTTTCTTCAAGCGCCAGCATTGATGAACTGTTTGCCTTCACCCTGGAAAAGCTGGGCTCCCCGGACCTATTTATTGCAAATGCCGGTTTTGCCTACTACGAAAATTTAGGGGAACCTGACTGGGAACATATATATAATATTTTCGCTACCAACGTATTCAGCCTCTGCTACTGTGCCCAGAAGATGAAATCTTTGAAAGGCGCAGATCCTTTTAATTATGTGTGCACTGCAAGTGGTATGAGCTACATCTCAATACCCGGCTATGCCCTGTACAGCTCTACCAAGGCGGCAATTCGAGGTTTTGCCGATGCTTACAGGTTTGAATTGGACAGGGGGCAGCACTTCCAGGTTGCTTTTCCAGTGGCAACCAAAACGAACTTCTTCCAGGCAGCCGGTGAAGAAATACCTTTGCCATGGCCGGTTCAGAGTGCCGAAGTGGTGGCAAGAGCTATCTTTCGGGGAATTAAGAGCGACCGTTCCGAAATCTACCCCTCTAAGCTGTTCCGGACCGTACAGGTTTTAAATCGTTTCATCCCGGTCATTACACCGGCTTATACTCGCAATGAAAACAGCAAATTTCAGCGCTGGCTGAGGAACAAGTCCGTCAATAAAACTTAATGGCATGAAGCGGCGTGCCAGGTGGATAGGGCAATGAATAACGAGATTTTCTTTATTAATCTTTATATTCAAGTTTATTTACATGACACCATTTAATAGCCTTTTCTTTGTATTTTTCATCACGAAAAAAATACCATTCTTGTTCGAGATTAAGCTCACGAATCATATCTCTAAACCTTCTGAAGGCTCCGGGGCCTTTAATTGCTATTTGGAGCATACGGCTTGCCTGTTCATCTTCAACTGAAACCGAAAAATCGTCAAGCATTTCATATTCATTGATTTCATATTTATCGGGTAGTTCAATATAGTCGCTGCTATTTTCATAAATATCATTTGCAATATCGATCTCTTCAATCCCGTCATCACCTAGCTCGCTAATGTCCTCTTCGTCTTCAACTGCGATAAAAGCTTCGCCGGATATGGAATAGAATTTACCTGATTTTGAATGGTAGAATGTTGTATAATTATCAAAAATCATTTCCATCTCATCAACAAGGTGCTTCAGTTTTACCGGTTTATTCAATTCAACCACCTCACCTTTTGTTCTTATTAATTGGAAGTGAAACTGATTTGCAAAAATGCGCAACAACTTAAGATTTTACACAGCTTTAATATTGCCGGATTTGTTTAGCTTCATTCAAATGCTCCCGACTCCTGCATTGATCGCGCTAATTCCCTCTTAAAGGCTGAATGTTTGGGATACTTCTTTCGATATTTTAAAATAAGAGCTGCAGCATTATCTGCTTCTCCCCTATTTTTCAATGTTTCTGCCATGGCCAAGAGAAGGTCTGCGGCTTTGTTATAACTGTTTCTGTATTTATTACCAATTATTTTGTCTACTCTTTTTCCTATCTGCTCAATACACCATTTTAAGTAATATGCTTCTTGCTCTTCATTTAGTTGAACATATTTACTTGTATAGTCAATGATCTTTTTATAGGCATTTGCCTGCTCGTTCTTTTTATCTATTTCATAAATGCTGCCTGTTAGTAAACTATCCCAAAGTTTGTTAATCATTGTGGAATTCTTTCCGCTACTTGATAACAAGACCATGGTGAAGATTATAAAATATGGTTTAGGATTATTGCCATCAGTCCATCCGAGAGGCCCATTGCCCTTACATAGTTCAAATAGTTCTATATACTTTCCACCTAAAACAAGTGTGCGGTATAAAACCCCTTTAGCGAGGTAAGATAAGCTAAGTTCCGAATCATAGTAATTGTACTCTTGCATTAAGCCTTCCCTAAAAAGCTCCCAGACCCTTTGCTCAACTCTATCCTGCATAGATTCGAAACAATCACACTCCAAGGCGGTTGTGTATAAATTGAGTAAGTGATCGGTGGAGGGGTTAGAATAAAAACTTTCCATATAGCCTTCCAACTTCATCTTACTATCATTTAACTCTTCTCCCAGGCGGGAGATAATTTCAGCTACTTCAGCCCTTACTTGGTAATCTTTTGGAATAGTAGCCAGTCCTTCCCTTGCAACTGATAGAACAGAATCTTCTTTCCCTTCTTTTTCCAAAGCTATTATCCAATCTAGAAAAGCGCGGGGATATCTATCAGCATGCTGCCTGGCTAATTCAGAAATACCAGAAATACCGCCTTTTATTGCTACCGCTTCTCTCAATAACTTGCTTAAACTGAAGTTATTTTGCTCTTTTAAGTATGTTATCCAGTCGGTTAAGAAATCATTTAAATCGGGCAAATCAGAGTCTAACACATTAATCATGTCTTTTAGCCCGATATTCTCGGACAGGCAACTATAACGATTCATTGTTTTAAATAATCTGAGTAGTCTTTCAGGAGAAGGTGAATTCATATATATTGCTCTAAGGTAGAGATTAACCTGTTCAGCAAAATCCACTTTTAACATATCATAACTGTTGAGATCTCCTGGCAGGTGTCCTGGCTCCTCTCCCATTTCCATAATTTCAAAAAGCCTACGGTAAGCAATTGTTGCCTGCTCGTAGTATCCGTTAATAAGCAGTTCCCTAGCTTTCATAAAATAATCGTCAGCTTCACCTACCCAGCTTTCGTCACCCCAGTCCCTTTCTTCATATATATCATCATCCCAGCCCCACCCATCACAATAATCTCCATTCTCTACTCTTTTTGCAAGAGCTTCTATCTCATCTAAGAGTTCTTCACTATCCGTTTCGGTAATTATTGGCTCTACCGGGGGGCTCAACCGGTTAATAAAAAATTCCCTTCTACTATTATGCTCTTTTTCAGCCCAATGTAATATTAGTTCTTCCATTTCATTTTTTGTCATTTTATTTAAACGTTTTTTTACATTTTCCATAAATTCTCTATAAGACATCACAACCATACTCAAGTGCCCTCCAATTTTTGTTTTAAGCATTATACTCTAAATATAATTGAAATTGATGATAGAGATCAACATGTGTAAAAAGACAAGTGTTATTATTCAGAGATTAATTATTAATTTTTAGTGTCACCGGAATCGAGTTGCAAATAATATATAACAACCAGTTGCATTAGAGGGCCAAATAGGAGATGATTTCTATATTAAAAAGATGTAGTGATGAACGAAGATGATTAAGAAAACAGGTTTTAAAACACTCATACTAAAGAGCATGCTGGCGCTCTATATTATCATGGCCTTTGTTTTAGCGGGCCTTAATTTTGGCTATGCTGAACAGGCTCCCGAGCATCTTGCTGACATGATTAAAGCGACCTGGCATTTTTACGAAAATGAACTAAAAACTGTTTTTATTGCTGTCGGTGGCTATCTAACTTTGCGGGTAGCCGGTATGAACGGTCGAGCCGGAATGCGCAGGAATAATCTCATCGGTTTTTTCTGTGCTGCCCTGGTAGTTCATATATTCGGCCCATACCTTTTAAACTATCCCGATCTATATTACTTTGCCATGCCCCTGCCCTGGACCAACCAGCCGCTGCAGCTGATGGTGGCTGGCAGCGACTTTAACTTAAGCTTTCTAACTGATCATGGTGAAATCGTTTTAAGGGCAGCGCTCATCTTTTACTTTTCTGTAACTGCTATTGTCTTTTTCGGAACATTGATCAGGGGTAGAAGGTGGCAGTGTTCTACCCTTTGCCTATTTAGCGGCTTTGTATCAGAGGTATTTGCCCCGGCCTTTCCCCTGATCGGAAATAAGATTAAAGCTGGCCCCCGCTTGATTAAAATTTTTGCCGCTTTACGGTGGATCTTCTTTATTGTTGCTATTTTCTTCAGTGGATTCTGGCTTTTACAGGTAGCCGGTTTTAATCTGCCGGGCAGTTTAAGCCTTTTTACACAGATCGAAATCTATTATTATTTGCTTTTCCATCTGGTTGCCGCCCTGCTACTCTGGACTTTCTTTACCGGCCGCGGTTACTGCTATTACTGCCCGCTCGGCACCGTTACCGCCCTGCTTGGCCGGGCAGTTGGACAGTGCATTCAGACCAACAATACCGAGTGTATAAGTTGTAAAAAGTGCATCCAGGCATGCCCCATGTCGATCAATATCTTAAGTAGTGCCAGTGAAGGAAAGCCGGTAATTAATTTAAACTGCGTAGGATGCGGTCACTGCGTCGACATCTGCCCTACAAAAACCCTCTCCTATGTTACGATGTTTAGTCATAAAGGTTAGCTGTTTTTTTATTTAAGAATCCCAGTCTGGGAATTATCAAATTAATCACTTGACACCGCTAAGAAATAACCCAAATAAATCAAACCCTTGACCCGGTGCCGTAAAATAGCTATAATTAATTAAGCTTTTACTTAATTAGTTAAGGTGATTATGATATGCTTTCTAATGATTGTGATGAAAAATCAAACATCGAGCTGCTCAGGGTTTTTAAAAGCCTGGGTGATGAAAATCGCTACCGGATTTTATGGCTGCTCAAGAAAAGCAATCTCTGTGTAGGAGCGTTGGCCCGCATTTTAAAGATATCCAAACCTGCTGTTTCCCAGCATCTGAAGCTTTTGAGAGAAGCCGGCCTGGTTAAAGGAGAAAAAATTGGCTACTTTACGCATTACAGGGTAGAAAATGAAGTTTTACGCAAAGCTGCCTGTCAGCTGCAGGAGATGACTGAAACTAACCTGGATGACCAGAATCATAATGCTTACAGCTGTCTGAAAAATGAGGATAGCAACTTACAGGTGGAAAGGAGGTTTTTGCAAATGTGTAAAAACTGCTGCGAACAACCGGAAAAGCTGAAGATGAAGCCGGAAAAATGCACACCTGAGCAGATCAGGGAATGCCACGGGGATAGCCAAGAGCACCCCTGCGAGTGTGACAAGAAAGAATAAGGCCAGGTGATAGAGCTTTTGAGGATCATTGAGGCAGAAAACCTGACAAAAAAATATAACGGTTTTAAAGCCGTAGACGGTGTTAACTTTCACATTAACAAGGGTGAGATACTTGGGTTTCTGGGGCCGAATGGGGCCGGAAAAACAACTACGATCAATATGCTGACCGGGCTGGCCCATATTAATGCCGGCACAGTCAGGTTAATGGGCGAAGACTACACCCGTAATGCCAAAAAAGCCCAGGCTTTGATGGGCATTGTCCCCGATGAAAGCAATCTCTATGAAGAGCTAAGCGGCAGGCAGAATCTCTGTTTCTGTGGAGCGCTGTACGGCATGGAAAAAGAGCAGCGTGAGAATAGGGCTGAAGAGCTGCTGAACCAGTTTGGTCTGCATGAAGCAGCAGAAAAACCTTTCAGGGCTTACTCCAAGGGCATGAAACGAAAACTGACTATCGCTGCCGGGCTGATCCATGATCCGGAAATCCTGTTTTTAGATGAACCGACTACTGGTATTGATGTTGCCTTTGCCCGGCAAATTCGCAGCTTGATCGTTGATCTGCACAGAAAAGGGACAACCATCTTTTTAACTACCCACTACATAGAAGAAGCAGAAAGACTTTGTGAGCGTATTGCTTTTATTGTGCAGGGAAAAATTGTTCGGGAGGGAACTGTTGTGGGGTTAATGGAGGAAACCCAGGAAGAAAAAATAGTTAATTTTACCCTGGGCGGCGAGTTTTCAGCAGTTGAATCAGAATTCAAGCAGGCTTTTCCCGGCTATAAATTAAAACCCGGCGGTAACAGCAGTGTCAGTATTCACTCCCCTACCTCTTTCACCCTTTTACCCTTTGTGCAGTTCTTTGAAGAAAGAGGCCTCCCCGTTTTCGAGGCAAAAATAGTCCGTCCTACCCTGGAAGATGTTTTTGTTAAAATCACCGGAGTCGATCTCCAGAAAATGCAAACCGGTCAAGGCGCTAAACCCGGCAAGGGCCGCAAAGGGGGCGCATAAAAGATGAAAACCTGGATCGCCTTCTCCGGCATTTTTATGAAAGACATGCGCAGCTATTATCTAAAACCGCCAAATATCAGCTGGGGTTTAATCTTTCCGGTAGCCTGGACCCTGATGTTTTTCCTCCGCTCGCCGGTAGCAGTGGAAGTGCGCGACCTGTTGCCCGGGGTTATGGCCTTATCTATACTTTTTGGCACCACGTCTATGCTGGCGGTAACAATCACCTTTGAACGAAAAAGCCGTTCCTTTGAAAGGCTGCTGCTAGCCCCAATCAGCCTTAATCTCTTAATGCTTGCTAAAACATCGGGGGCAATCATGTTCGGTATTATTAATGCTTTTGTGCCTGTTATTTTTGCCGTTTTCCTGGCCGATCTGTCCGGTATCAACTGGCTGATGGTCCTGGCAAGCGTAGTTTTAATCGCCATCACTTCAACCTTCCTGGGCCTGTTTGTTGCCGTCTCCGTCAGCCAGGTCTTTGAAGCCCAAACCTTTTCAAACTTCTTCCGCTTCCCCATGCTTTTCCTGTGCGGCCTTTTTATTCCCCTGGCCGATTTACCAGCTTTTATCAGGCCAATATCATACGCCCTGCCCCTTACTTACGGTGCGGACATTTTGAAAACTGCAATCAGTCAAACTGGGGTTATTGCACTTCCCGTCAGTTTTATAGCCCTGGTTGCATTCAGTATTTTTCTTTTTTTCTACAGCATATATAATGTAAACCGGAAATGGATTCTATAGATGTTGTATAATTGTAGCAAATAAAGCAGGGCATAAATGGAGGCTAACTATGACGGCAGACTATATTCTTAAATCTGGTGCGGTTTTTGACGCTGTTTCGAATCTTCCCTTCAAGGGCTTTGTAGCGGTAAAGAGCAACCGGATTGTTGAGGTTGGAAAAGGTGACCAGGTGGAAGGGTGGAAAGGGCCGAAAACGGAGGTAATCGATTATGGTGAAGGCCTGATAATGCCCGGGTTCTGCGAGAGCCATGCCCATAATTACTTAGGGGTGCTGGAACTTCGATCTGTTAACGTGGAAAAAGCAAAGTCAGAAGAAGAAGCAGCAAAAATGATTTACGAGTATAACCGTGAGAGATCGGGTACAGGATCGGGAGGCTGGATTTTTGGCTTCGGCTGGAACCAGCATTCCTGGGTCAGCAAAGATCTGCCCGGCAGGAAAAGCCTGGACCGATATTTTCAGGATACCCCCGTGCTGGTCTTTGACTTTGAGCTGCA
>SLQM01000140.1 GCA_007131435.1 Syntrophomonadaceae bacterium | reverse complement strand
ATTTCAGCCGCCACAATAAGCAGATAGCCTTATTTCATCAACTAGCCATGGGGTAAAAGCTTTTTTCTCAGCACCTAAATGTGCTTATTTGTCAGGTGTTGTCAAAGATCGCAAATGGCTCCAAAAAAATTCATAAACCTGAGACTACGCCTGAGAAGGAGAAACCTGAAACGGGTCGAATAGGCTAAACTCTTAAGGGCATAGCCCATCTATAATAGGAATTGAGAAAAATATAAGATTAGATAGTATTGCTGTTTTAGCAAGAAATTGAATTTATTATAGTTGTACTGTTTACCCTGGCTTCTCTCATTGTAATACCAGGAGAGTAACCTTTTGACCTGAACGCTAAGCTCAGAAAAATTGCAATACTCATCGATCACACCATAATACCAATTTGGCTACTTATGATATACTCGCAATTTGCGCGTCCACTATTCCTTCACCTCTATGTGTAGTAAGTGTTTCTTCTAAAAGGCCTCCGCTGTTTCATAGCCATCCCTCCACAGCAATTGCCCCGCTTCTTCAGTATTATTCAGTGGTCCGAACCCTTACAACTCTTTTGGCTCCCTCATTTGTTAGACTTGTCAACAATACTCCTTTTTGGAGAAAGCGTAAGATCTCCTGTTCTGCCGCATCATACTAGTGTCAAGTATTCCAAGCTCTCCGACCCCGTGACACTCTTACCCCCTCTCCTTTTCGATGGTCAATGGCGCTGCATTATCCAATGCTAAGCGTATCTGCCCTTTCGTTGCAAATATTCGGGGCTTAACAAGTTTTAGCTTCTCGCTTTCGTCCCACTTGCTCGCCTGCATACGCCTAAACTCCTCTATCAGAAGAAAAACTCCAAGGCAAACTAAAGATTGATGGCTAATCTTTACCCGACATAATCCCCACCTACTATATATATGATGTGACCTTGCCCAGGCGCTTGAACGGTTCTTTGTTTTGCCTTGATTCGTGATTTTTATAGACCACAAATGTCCCCGAGGCTTGCTAGCTTTAGATCGAGATTTGGAGCAGGGAGCGCTTGTCGTCTCTTAAGATTTTTCCTGTTTTGTATTCCAGCGGTCTGCTGAATAAGGGGCCGCCCGTGACCAGGGTATGTGCTTCTCCGCCCTCCCCGCAGGGCGAAATTTCCTGCTCGAGGCAGTGCTGAATATATCTTTCATCCATGTAGTGCCCGAGCCATTTTTCATCAAGAACATCGTGTCGAAGAGCCACCAGCAGCGCCCGGCCATCCCTGTCGATCAACTCCCTGGAAACTTTTTCTTCCTCCATCATCCACAGGGGAAGGTTATAATTTATCCCGCAGCGCTTACACATTTTCTCAACCCACTGGCGATGCTCGACAAGATTAATATCGCCAAACACACCGCCTGTTATCTTTTTCTGCTCTTTTAAATGGTAAACGGCCCTGACAAAACCATCTTCATAGCTTTTCCAGGTTACTGCTTCAGTATGAAGCGGTATTCCCAGCAGCCCTGATTGCTTTTCCAAAACATCGGCCTTGATTCCGTGTGAACGACTTTCTCCGTCAGCGCTGATAAAACAGAGCAGGCTGACAACCTCCAACCCCGCTTCCCTTGCTTTAAGCAGGGCCAGGTAAGAATCTTTTCCCCCGCTCCACGATACAAATACTTTATCGCCTGTTATACTTTTTAAGATCATCTGCCAGATCTTTTCCCCTTTCACCCGCTGCCAGGTGGTCGGTGCGGTTATAATACGCTACTTTAAACTGCTCACCTTCCCTGCGCACCAGGCTGATAGAAGCGTTATCAATTCTTATTTCCCAGAAACTCGGAAGGTCAAGGCTTAACAGGTTATAGAGCAGGGCCCGGATTGAGCCTCCGTGGCTAACCGCTACCAACCTGTCACCATCCTGATGGATGCCCGAAACCTCCTCGAGGAAGATGCGCATCCTTTGACAAACTTTTTCCAGGGTTTCGCCCCCGGGAGCTGCTTTGTGAAAGGGATCATCAAGCCAACTGCTGATCTGATGGCCCCAGGATTTCTCGATTTCTTCAAAAGTTAAACCTTCCCACTCCCCGAAATGTATCTCGCGCAGCAGGGGAGTAACTTTCGGTTTCAAGCCCCTTGCGGCCCCGATCACCTGAGCCGTATTGACGGCCCGGTTTAAATCGCTGCTGTAGACAGCACTGACCTCCATACGTGACAGAAACAGGCCGGCGTTTTCAGCCTGCCTGAGGCCTTTCTCCGAGAGTGGAGATTCAGTCCACCCCTGGTAACGTTTCTGCTTGTTCGATTCAGTTTCACCGTGGCGAACCAGGTAAAGTTCCATCAATCACCTTACTCCTTTCTTCTGCACCAGGAACTATCACTTATGCGGTAGCCAAATTTATGCCCCGCGCTTAATTATCTCGTAAATTTTATCCATATCAATGCTCTTCCTGACTGCATCAGCCAGGCGATCATATTCTTTCTCCTTGAAAGCCCTGTAATTTTCGGGTAGGCTGTGTTCTTTTTCATCCAGGTTCTTCTTCCTCCGCAGGGCGTTTAGAAGCTTGTTCGTCCAGGTAAAATTATCGAAAATTCCATGCAGGTAGGTACCGAAAACCTTTCCGTCTTTACTTACCGCTCCTTCCCACTGGCCGCCGGTTTTTACAAAAACGGGCTGCCTGTCTGAGCGGTAATTAGTTATGCCCATGTGTATTTCATAACCGGTAATCGGTTCTTCATCTCCCATAAATGAAAAATAATTATCATCGCTGTAACGCCAGAAACCCTCCACCTGCCTGGTTGATTTTTCTTTCTCCATTACCGTCTCAAAATCAAGGAAGCCGAAACCCGGTATTTTCGGATATGTACTTTCCACTTTATGCGGGTCATGAATCATCATTCCCAGCATTTGCAAACCACCGCAGATGCCCATCAAAAGCCCTCCTGCGCTGGCATATTTTTGCAGCGGCTCTTCCCATCCAAGCTTCCGCAGTTCCATCAGATCTTCTATGGTATTTTTAGAGCCGGGCAAAATCAGCAGGTCCGGCGAGTCCAGCTCGTGCGGTTCCCTGATATAGCTAAGGTTAAGGTCATCAAAGAGTTCCAGGGGATTAAAATCTGTAAAGTTCGATATGCGGGGTAGTAAAACCACTTGCACCCGTATGGCCCTATCTTGCCTTGAAACCTTGAAACGCTCTGTAACGCTGTCTTCATCATCAAGGTTAAAGTGCATGTAAGGTATGACACCCAGAACCGGTTTATCAACAAGGCCTTCAAGCATTTTCAAGCCCGGCTTCAACACTTCGGGATCACCGCGAAACTTGTTGATTATAACCCCTTTTACCAGGTCGCGTTCAGCGGGTTGAAGAAGAGCTATCGTCCCGTAGAGCGAGGCAAAAACTCCACCACGATCTATGTCACCGGCCAGCAGCACCGGCGCCTTTAGCCTGGTTGCCAGGCCCATGTTTACCAGGTCCTTGTCGTGCAGGTTAATTTCTGCCGGGCTTCCGGCACCTTCGATTACTATTACTGCATGCTCTTTTGCCAGGCGGCTGTAAGCATCATCAATAACCGGAAGCAGCTTTTCCTTCCACTGCATGTAATCCATTGCCCCCATGTTGCCTATAGCTTTGCCCATTACTATTACCTGTGAACCCTGGTCAGAAGTTGGCTTCAATAATACCGGGTTCATCTCCACCCTGGGATCCAAACCGGCAGCCTCGGCCTGCATAACCTGGGCCCTGCCCATTTCAAACCCATCCCTGGTAACAAAAGAATTAAGGGCCATATTCTGCGATTTAAAAGGTGCAACACTATAACCATCCTGTCTAAGGATCCTGCACATGGCAGCACAGAGAAAGCTTTTCCCCACTGAAGATGCCGTACCCTGAAACATTAAAGTTTTTGCCACATTAACAACTCCCCAGAGCCCCGGGGCGGTTCTGTTCCTTCCAACCTGGAAACAAGGGGTCAGAACCGAGATTACAAAAGCCCTGACCTTCTTCCCGGGGCAACTTATTAAATATATTTCTACCGATCCTTTAAAAAAGCCACAGTTTCTGTAACCAGCCGCAGGTTCTCTTCACGCCTGCGGACAGCAATCCTAAAATATCGTTCATCCAGCCCGGGAAAATTATCGGCCCTTCTAACCAGCACACCCCGGCGGGCCAGGTATTCCTGGTAATGCTCAACGGTAAAACCGGGCAGCAGGCTTTTAATTAAAAGGTAATTGGCTGAACCATTAAAAACATGAAAGGCTTCCATTTGCTTAAAGCTGTCAACCAGGAATTTTCGTTCTTCCTGGATCAGTTTTAGGCTATCCTCAACGTAATCCTCAGCCTTCAGGCAGAACAAGCCGGCCTTCTGGGCCAGGAAATTAACCCTCCAGGGGTCGCCCCAGCGTGTGATATGACCGATACTTTTTTCAGGGCCCACCATACAGCCCAATCTAAGACCCGGCAGCCCCCAGAGCTTGGTCAGTGAAATTACAACCCATAAGTTTTCTTTAACCAGGCCGCGCAGGCTTTCCCGGTCAGAACCTGTAAGGGGTATAAAACTCTCATCAATCATCAGGTCAGCCCCCCGGCCCGATACAGCTTCTTCCAGCTCGCAAAGCATCTTGCGGGAATAGAGCTTCCCGGTGGGGTTGTTAGGGTTGCAAAAGATAAAAAGATCGCCCCGTTCAAGATCTGCTGCCAGGGAAGAGAGTTCAACATCTTCACCCGGAGAAAGGGAATAGCGAACTACTTCTGCATTACAGAGCAGGGCAGCCCTTTCATATTCAGAAAAGGAAGGAGCGGGCACAAAAACCCTTTTCGGCTGTTTATAGAGATGGAGCAGGTGAATCAGTTCATTGGCGCCGTTTCCCAGAAGCAGCCGTTTTTCTTTTACCTCTAAAAAACTGGCCAGCCCTTCCCGCAGCTCGCGAGCCTGGGGAGAAGGGTAAGCAGTTATTTCAGGCAAACTCTCCTCCAGGTGATCGAGCAGCCCGGGCGGCGGTCCCAGGGGGTTTATGTTACTGCTGAAATCTACCAGCCTTCCTTCTGCAGGGTTCCATAGCTTAAAGGCTTTTTTCAGGTCGCCCCCATGACCACCTGTTTCATCATCAAATGCCTTAGACATGCTTGATCACCACTTTTCCTGTTAAATAAGACCGCTGTAGTAGAAAAACGGGCAAAAACCGATCAGGAAAAAAACCTCACCCAGTTCACTTGATGCACCCAGTATGTCACCGGTAATACCCCCCAGGCGGCTTGCAGCGTACCGGGTCAGCATAAAAGCTGCCAGCAGGGACAGGAAAGACCCGGCAGCAATTGGAGCGGCCAGCGGGTAAATGAAAAGAATAAAGGCAACAATCATAAGAACAGCCCACAGGGAGGCTTTGAGCAGGATTGGCCACTTAAGTTCTCTCAGGAACAGGTCCCCCAGCCCTTTATCGCGCGCAGGGGCAAACCAGGTTCCGGCAAAAACTATAGCCCACCTGCCGGTCAGAAGCATAAAGAAAAGGGCAAATGGTAGTATTCCAGGTTGAAGCGATGTCAAAAGGGTTAACTTCAAAAGGTAGACAAAGAATATGGAAGAGGCCCCCATCACACCTATAGCACTGTCATCCATGGCCCTGAAAGCTTTTTCCCGGTCCGTAGTGCCGATCAAGCCGTCCGCCGTATCTGCCAGCCCGTCAAAATGCAGTCCGCGGGTTAAAATAAAACTTAGAATAAGGATAATTACCACAACCGGCCCGGCAGGAAAGAGTTGTAGAAGAAGCCAGGCAAAGGCAGCTAAAATAGCACCAAGTGTTGCCCCGACAAGGGGAAAAGCGGAAGCAGAATTAGAAAGCTCCCTGCCACCGGGCCCGAAACTGACAAAAGGCAGAGGGATAATAGTTAAAAATGAAAGTGCCCGCAGATAGCTGTTCAAAAAAGAAATACCTCCCCGCTTCTTAAATAATAAGCAAAAGTTATCAGGATAACTGCAGCTGCTATCGATACCTTGCGAAACAGTAGAAGGCCCCTTTGAATATCTCTGCGCGAGGGCAGTTCACCACCAGCATTTATTACAGGCCTTTCTACCAGGCCGCCCTTGAAATAATCACTGCCTCCAAACCTGAGCCCCAGCACACCCGCAGCTGCCGCCTCCGGCCAGGCGCTGTTCGGGCTGGCATGTTTATCATGATCTTGCAGTAAAGCTTTCCATCCTTCTCTACCCCTGCCCTGCAGTATACCTGCCAGGATGATAATTAAAGCAGTCAGGCGAGCAGGTATATAATTCAAGAGATCGTCAGTTTTGGCAGAAAAATAGCCTAAATCTTTATAGCTTTCTGTCCTGTATCCAAGCATGGAGTCAAGCGTGCTGACTCCTTTGTAGAATACTGCAAGTGCAGGCCCCCCGAGGGCAGCAAAAAAAAGAGGTGCTACCAGGCCGTCAGCGCTGTTTTCAAAAAGGCTTTCAAGGGCCGCTCTTGAAATACCAGTTTCATCCAAAGCTGCCGTGTCACGGCTGACCAGAAGCGCTACACTGGCCCGGGCTTTATGCAGGCCCGGCTGTTCAAGATCACTGCCCACCCTGGAAAGATGGTGGTAAAGATCTCCACCGGCAAAAACTGAAAAAAAGATGTAAACCTCAATTACCATCCCCAGCAAAAAGTTTGCCTGGTAAGCAGCTTTTAAAAGACAATAGGCAAGCAGCGCTGAACCGCCGGCAGCTGTTATTACAATTACTAATCCGCCAAACTTTAACCCGGGCGAAGATTGAAATAAGCGGCGGACTGCCTTTTCCAAAACACTGATTAAAAAACCGAGCGCCCTGACCGGGTGAGGCAGCCACCTGGGATCACCGACTACAAAATCCAAGATATAGGCCGCCGCCAGGGCTAAAATTGCCAGGCAGGCTTTTTCCATCTACTTAATCCTCTGCGGTATGCCGCAAATAACCAACCATACCTGGTCCGCAGCTACGGCTAAAACCTGGTTAGCGCGCCCGGATAAATCCCTGAAGGCCCGCGCCACGGGGTAATTTGGAACTACGCCCATCCCTACTTCATTGGTAACAACCAGGATATCCGCCGGACAGTTAACTGCTGCTGCTGTAAATTCCTGAATGTATTGATAAGTATAATCTGCAGCTGCAGCAATTAATTCCTCGTCGGCATAGATATCTTCACCGTCCCTTACTGCTCCCTGCTGGTCAAGGTAGCCCAGCATGCGGTTAGTAATCAGCAAAGTCAGGCAATCCATGATTACCAGGCTTTCCTTGCTTACTATTTTTTCCAGCACCGTATGCGGGTAGAGAGGCTCCTCTACGGTAATAACTTCTTCCGGCCTCCTGCTCTGGTGGAGGATTACCCTTTCACTCATCTCTTCATCTTCTACCCTGGCAGTAGCAAGGTAGATAACCTGCTTTTCGCTTTCGAAAGCCAATTTTTCAGCAAATGAACTTTTCCCGCTGCGCACACCACCGGTAATCAGAACAAGCCCCTGGCTGCTTTTTACAGAGCTATCTTTCATCCCCTAAGCCTCCATTTTTAAATAATAATGAAGGAAGTTCTTCTAATATTTCTAAAGCTATCGCCCCTTCGTCAACCAGGCGCTGCATCAATTCACCTGCTTTGCCACTGTAATCACGATCATTAACTCCTTCAAAATCGATAATGTATGTGGGCTTGCCCTCCCGTAAGACAGTCTCCACCTCGTCAAAAATAGGCAGGTTACCTTCACCAAAAGCAATTGGGGGGACTACAACAGCATCAGAGCTGCGCAGCATTTCCAAATGCTTTTCCCGGTGCTGCTCATCAAGGCTGGTAAAAGGAGGAACAATTATAACCGGCAAATTGTGAAAGTGGGCAAACCGGCAACCGCTGTCCTGGGCAGAAACAGGGCCGATTGAAAGCCTGTATCCCTGCTGGTCAAGAAGCTCAAGTACGGGCAGCGCTTCTTCACCTCCCCCGATTACATGAACCAGGGGGCCCCGGTTGGGCTCTCTTTCAGAATCCCTTCCCCGGGCAACACTGATCTGCAGCACACCATGAAGCGGGTGACGGTAGGTTGAGGCAGGAACACCATAAGATTTATGAATATTTTCGGGAGTAATAACCTCTTCAGGCCTGCCTGCTGCAAGCACCCGGCCGTCGGACAGCATGATAAAACGGCTGAAATGATGAACTGCCAGGTTAATATCATGAATAGCAGCTATAACAGTTACTCCCTGTTCCCGGTTCAACCGGGCAGCCAGCTCAAGGAGCATTGACTGGTAACCGATATCCAGGTTAGCCGTTGGTTCGTCCAAGAGCAACACCTCAGGCTGCTGGGATATGGCCCGGGCCATTATCACCCTTTGCTTTTCCCCGCCGCTGAGAGTTGCTATGGAACGTTCGGCAAGATGTAAGACACCGGTCATTTCCATGGCCCGCTTAACTATATGATAATCCTCCCTGCTTTCTTTTTGGAAACGGCGTAGATATGGAAACCTGCCCATCATAACAATATCTTCAACCGTGAAATCGAAATCGGCAGTCGTCTCCTGGGGTACTACTGCCATCAGGCGGGCCGTTTCCCTGCTGTTCAGCTTGTCCAGGTCGCGCCCGTCGAGAATTATTTTGCCTCCTGTCGGCTGCAAAATACGGCTGATACAGCGTAAAAGCGTCGATTTTCCGGCACCGTTTGCTCCCAGCAGGGCAACGAGATCGCCCTTTTCAATCTTAAATTCGGCGCCGTCCAGAACCGGAAAGGTATCATAAGTTAACTTTAAACCATGAACATCAATGCTCAGGCCCAACTGATCAACCTCCCCCGCCGAAATAGCGCAGTTTCTTACGCTTCTTCAGCAAATAAATAAACATGGGCGCACCGATCAGGGCTGTTATTATACCAACAGGCAGTTCAGATGGCGCTATAATAATCCTGGCCAGGGTATCGGTGGCAATTAAAAGCGTTCCCCCCAGTAAGGCTGAGGCAGGAATTAAAAAACGGTGATCTGGCCCGGCTACAAGGCGAATAAAGTGCGGTACTACAAGCCCTACAAAACCGATAATACCGCTGGTTGAAACGGCTGCTGCCACCAGCAGCGAAGCGCCAACCAGTAAAATCTTTTTAACTCTTTCAGTATTAACGCCCAGGTTGCTGGCCGTCTCTTCACCCAGCAGCATGGCATTTAGCTCACGTGAGAAAAAAGAAACACAGATATAGCCAGCCAGGGCATAAGGAACCATGACTTGAACCTGGTGCCATGTTGCTCCTCCCAGGCCGCCCATCATCCAGAAAACTACCATGTGCAGCTTTTCCCCTGCAAAGTAAGTAAGCAGTGAAACTATTGCTGACAAAAAAGCGCTGACCGCTATCCCGGCCAGAAGCAAAGTCATAACGGGCACCGCTCTTCCAACCCGGGCCATGGTGTATACAAGCATCATTGTTGCTACCCCGCCCCCGAAAGCAAAAAGCGGGACCGCCCCAAAACCGCCGAGAGTCAGGCTGAAGCCACCAAGCATGGCAAATACAGCTCCGAGTGCTGCGCCTGAAGAAATCCCGATTACATAGGGATCAGCCATGGGATTGCGGAAAAGCCCCTGGAAAACTGCCCCGGCCACGGCCAGCGAGCTGCCCACGGCAGCTGCCAGTAAAACACGTGGCACCCTGATCTTAAGCAAAATATCGCTGTATACCGGTACTATATCTTCTGAGGCTGGTGAATCATAAAATGGCAATGCATCAAGCAGTATGGCAAAAACAGAACGCCAGCCAATATCTACAGCACCCCACACCATGGCTGCTATGATGGAAAAGAAGAGCAGCATAAAAAGCCCGGTCATGAACAGGGGCTTAATCAGGCCGCTCCTGCTTTTTATTTCATTACGCATTTCTATCTTTTTAACCGTTTTAAACAACCTCTTATCAGGGTATTTTCGATTTTAGAAGAGTTCGGGATAGAAAATTTCCGCCGCCTCTTCAACAGCATCAACAACTCGCGGCCCGGGACGGGCAAAGGCATCATCTGAAATTGCATAAACCTCGTTATTTATCACGGCAGGAACACTCTCCCAGCCGGGACGATCAGTCATGCCAGCCAAAACAAAATCAGCCGTGCCGTGATAATCAGGGAAAAGAATTATATCTGGCTGTCTTTCTGCCACGTATTCAGCACTGACCTGGGGATAATTTTCTTCCAGATCACCGAAAATATTAACACCGCCTGCCAAAGTAATAATTTCATTTATAAAAGCTCCCTTGCCGGCGCTCATCAGAGGATCAGAATATACCTCATAATATACACTTACCCGGTCCCCGGGTTCTATAGAACCTACTACCGCTTCAACAGCTGCGATACGCTCCTGCATCGATGCAATAAGGGCCTCGCCATTAGCAATAACCCCGGTTACCTCTGCTACCAGAGACATGCTGGTATAGAGTTCAACCAGGGTTGAAGATTCTATGACCAGCACAGGAATACCCAGCTCCTCCAGGCGTGGTACTTCTTCCTCATGGATAGTGGAAGCAAGAATCAGCTCGGGCTCGAGCTCCACAATTTTTTCAATACTGGGAGTTGAAAAACCTCCAACTATATCTTTTTCCATTGCTTCAGGAGGATAGTTGCAAAACTCTGTTACCCCTACTATTCGATCTGCAAGGCCTAAAGCAAAGGCAATCTCTGTATTACTTGGTGAAAGTGATATTATTCTTTGTGGAACACCGGAGATTATCACTTCACGACCCATTTGATCGGTTACGACTACGGTTCCATCAACTTCTACAGAAGCTTCATTTCCAGCTGTTTCTTCTTCAAGTATTTCACCAGGTTCAACTACTTCGTCACCGCTATCACAGCCGGTTATCCAAAGGCATAAAGCTATTACTACCATAACAGAAATCAATATTTTCTTCATTTGTCACTCTCCCATCTCTTTATTTAAGAAATAATATGCATTTGCCCAGCTTATACCATGGCTTCAATCTTGATGGCTGATAAAAGCTGATAAAAAATACTACTAAAATAAAAAACCACGGTAAAACGTGGTTTTCTCACCCCGCTTTACCCTTTCACCCGAAGGGGTCAAGCGAAAGCCATCAGGCAGGTCTCCTGGCTTGTGTTCACTGCGCTCCCAACCTTCCCGGCAAATTTAGCCAGTGGATTTCAGGAAGCGCCTCCCACTTACAGTGGCGGGACCGCGCCGGATTTTAACCGGCTTCCCTTTTCAGTCTAATGACACCTGATTAACTTTTATAAAACTGCCGCCGATATTATAGCATTCATTTGTCCTGTTGTCTAATTTGACACCTGTTTGCCAGATGTTAAAACCGGTTCCTTCAATATATCAAGATTGGCAAGAGTAAAAATTGCCAGGGCAGCCCAGATTAAGCAAAAACTCAGAAAGTGATAAAAAGTAAAATGTTCCCTGAAAATAAAGACCCCTAAAAAAAGATTGATTGAAGGGGCTATGTATTGCAAAAAACCCATCATGGAGAAGGTAGTATTTTCTATACCCCTGGCATACAGCAATAGTGGCGTTGCAGTAATAACACCGGTCCCGGCCAGGATCAGGCCAGTAGTAAATGAAGTTGTGTTTAGCGCTCCAATACCGGATGCTTCAAGATTATATATATAAACCAGGGCAACTGGCATCACAATGAAAGTTTCCAGGGTAAGGCCTGTTATAGAACCAATATTGACCATTTTTTTTATTAACCCGTAGGCTGCAAAACTGGCTGCAAGAAAAAGAGCTATCCAGGGCACCCGGCCATACTGCACAGCTATGAGTAAAACCCCAAGACCGGCCAGGATAAGCGCCGTGAGCTGCCAGCGGGTTAACCTCTCCTTAAGAACTGTAACACCAAGAACAACTACAACCAGGGGATTGATAAAGTAACCCATGCTTGCTTCAATAACAAAGTCATTATTAACTGCATAAATATATGTCAACCAGTTAACGCTGATTAAAACACCGGCGAAAAACATCAGCAGTAGCTTCTTTCTATTCGCAGCTGCACTTAGTAGCGGTTTGAGACCACGGGTGACAACAACTACTAAAGCCATAAAAACAAATGACCAGAAAATCCTGTGGGCAAGAATCTCTAAAGCAGGAATTACCTGTAGCAGCTTCCAGTAAAGAGGCAAGATACCCCAGATTGTATAGGCAGCAATGCCATACCAGATTCCCAGGGTATTCTTGTCCATATTTTTGGTGGTGATACTCATATAAAAACCCCTCAGTCTATAAGCTGTAAAACATCTATAGCTTATATCTTAAAGGGTTAAGTGGCAAGAGCTAATTTACTATTGTCAGCTTTTAATCTTCACACTCAGGACAATCAATGGCATCCACTGAACCGGCATACATTCTGCGTCGGCGACAGCGGGGGCAACCCTGCTCATTTTCAATGGAATATGTACCCCCATGAATACGAAGTGCTTTACCTTCAATTAGTGCCTGAGAAATTTTTTGACGGGCCGAAACCAGGATACGCTGCAAAGTACTTTGCGCGATATTCATGCGGGCAGCACAATCATGTTGTTCAAGCCCTTCAAGGTCTTTTAACCTGATTGCTTCAACTTCATCAACAGTAAGGACTATCTCATCAAGCAAAGGCATTGGTATTCCTGTTGGCTTAAAATAGGTATACCGTGGCATCTCGCTTACCCTGCGTGGTTTGAAAGGGCGCGGCATAAGGCTAAACTCCTCTAAGTTTATTAAGTTGCTTTCAATTTATCATAACAAAAATATTCTATAAAAGCAAACATTTTATCAGGACCGGAAATTATCCCAAACCTCTTCTATCAAGGAGGAAATTAAACCATGGTCATACTTTACCAATGGCATTTTGCTCAACATTGCATGAACAAAAGACTGATTATATGGTATCTTCCCGATTACCGGTATATTTTCTTCTTGACAGTAGCTATCGATATCACTGGTTTTATCTTCATCTAAATCACAGCGATTTATGCATACACCCACAGGCACCTTAAAATGCAAACATACTTCGATTATCCTTTTCAGATCATGAACACCCGACACGGTCGGTTCGGTGACCACCAGGGCCCGATCCATGCCTGAAAGAGAGGCTATAACAGGACAGCCAATTCCCGGGGGCCCATCAATAAGCAGATAATCTTTTCCCCCTGCCAATGCCAGCTCCTCCCCCTTATTGCGAATTACTGTCACCAGTTTACCGGAATTCTCTTCAGCTATTCCGAGGCGGGCATGCACCAGTGTGCCGTAAGCAGTCTCTGACACAAACCACTGCCCTGAAAGCTTATCATCCATTTTGATGGCCCCTTGCGGACAGGCATAACAGCAAAGAGCACAGCCCTCACAGGCTATCAGGTCAATACTGTAGCCTGTTTTTATAGCATCGAAACGGCACAGTTCGAGACAAAGGTTACAGGCATTACAGCTTTCTTGATCAATGGCGGCCACCTTTGACACATAGAAATCATTGCTCTCAACTATTTTTGCACCGGTAATTAAGGATAAATTAGCTGCATCAACATCTCCATCTACCAGAACAGCGCTACCCCCGGCCAGGGCAGCAAAGGAACCGATCAGTGATGTTTTGCCCGTACCACCTTTACCGCTGACAATAGCAAGCTTTTTCATCGTCTCATGGCTACCTTTCTCGCTGCCTGGATATGAAAGAAGATTTCACGGAACCGATCTTTCCATACCGGTATATGCAAAACCACCGGTTCACCCCTGGCATAAAGCCTGGCCAGATCCATATCCCAGGGGATTTTATATAAAAGTGGCAGGCCATTATTATTACAATAATCTTCTACTGCACAGTCACCGATATCACAGCGGTTTATCAGTACTCCCGCCGGTGTGCCCAGCTTTAAAACCATTTGATAAGCAAGATCAAGGTCATTTAACCCAAACGGGGTTGGTTCAGTTACAAGTAAACAATAATCACAACCAGCAGCGGCTGACACAACCGGACATGAAGTCCCCGGCGGGGCATCTATTATTGTAATCCTATCCACTGCGGCAGCTTTTTTAACAGCATTGATCAGGGGAGGTGACATTGCTTCCCCGGGATTCAAGCGGCCGTGGATAAAATCCAGCTGGTAAGCTTTTCCCGCTTCTACTTGGCCAATAGGACATTCTATTTCATGAATTGCTTTCTGCGGGCAAAGATATGCGCAGCTCCCACACCCGTGGCATAATTCTCTAAGCACCATAACCTGATCTTTTAATACTGCAAGGGCATTAAACATGCAAACTTCGGCACACCTTCCACAAAAATTGCACTTTGAATAATCTACAGAAGGCACGGGGATTCCTATTTCAACTTCACTGCTATATTCAGGGTTTAAGAAAAGATGGGCATTCGGCTCTTCCACATCACAATCAAGTAGTTGAATTTTTTTCTCTGCCATGGCCAGGGCAAGATTGACTGCTACAGTAGTTTTTCCGGTTCCGCCCTTACCGCTTGCTATAAGCAGTTTCATTAATATAATCCCCCCACTTTTGACAATTGTTAACTGGTAATCTGCCCGGCGCTGAAAGCCCTGACGAAATATTTGCATGCAGGAAAACTAAAATAAATTCCAGCACCGGGCAACAAATTTGTCTTTTTTATTACTCACACATGCTTTGGTATTTTTCTATTCTTCAAGCTCGGCAATTCTTCTTTCTGTCTCTGCAAGATCAGTTTTTAACTGGTCTGCCTGCATTTTTAGAACAGCCTTTTCTTCTTCAGGTCCGGGCATTTCATATCCTCTGGTAGCCATTGCTCCACGATAAAAACGCCCGGCTCCACGGCCAAACCATCTGCCGCTTCTAGGGTTTCTCAAGCCTAACCTTCCTGCTCCGCAGATACCAAAACCGCCACCGGTTCCGGAACCTCTGCCCGCAGGACCAGTACCATCAAAACCAGGCATTACAAATACCTCCCTTCACTTTGTGTTAGTAAAATCAGCAGCAACTATGGCCCCCTTCGCGGTGTTCACAGCTGCTGATTCCAGGTTGCAGGTCACCGGCAAGGTAAGCCTCAATCACTCCCCTAACAGGCCCGCTGATACCCACAAAAGTTTCTATGTTTTCCGCCTGGAACAGCGACACAGCTCGCTGTCCCATACCACCCGCGATGATACAATTAACGCCCATTGCAGCAAGGTAACCAGGTAAGAATCCAGGCTCATGACCGGGATTGGGAATAACCTTTTTCTCATCAACAGCTCCGGCAGATAATTTATACAGGGTATATTCAGGGCAACGGCCAAAGTGTTGTGCTACCATTTCGTCCTCAGTTGCAACCGCAATAATCATTATCCTTTACCTCCCCGTCTGTTCTTCATTCCGGCATGAGATGGTACTGTCGCTTCGGTGAGTAGTACCAGTTTGCCTTCCCTGAATTGTTGAACGACGTTTGCTACCGTTCCAACAATTCCTGTAAAAACTTCAATTTTCGCTGTCTTTAAGGCTTCCGCAGCGTTAGGACCCACATTTCCCAGTGCCACGGCGTCTGCTCCGACTCCGGCCAGGAGTTGGGCAGCCTGAGGGCCGGCACCTCCCGCTGCATCTGCATTGCTATTTCTTATTGAAACCACTGATTCTTCATTTTCTGTGTCAACAATTACAAAAAAAATACAACGCCCAAACCGTTCGTCGACCTGCGCCGACAGCCCTTCTCCTTTAGCACAAACAGCCAGTTTCATCAAAATCACCTCCTAGTAGATTCTATCAATTGGCTTTTCTATTTAGCTGACCTATAAGTTTCGGCACATTGCCAAAAATATCCAAATGATAATCTTCTATCAAATCTTCACCATGCGTGTCATTTTAATGACTGCTGCATTGTGGGTATATATCTAATATTATTATAGATCAGTTTTGGGTATAAATCAATAATATTTTATAAAAGCAGGATTATAAATGCATATGCAGAAAAATAACAAGTAAAACCAGCTGCATACGGGTATTAAAATATACGCGTCTAGACATGGCAGGAAAGGCTAAAAAATTATGAAATACAGCTACCTATTTGGCCCGGTACCATCAAGAAGACTGGGGATTTCTTTAGGTGTTGACCTTGTTCCATTTAAAACCTGCACCCTTGATTGCATTTACTGTGAATGTGGAGAAACAACCCTGCTGAGCAACGAAAGAAAAGAATATGTTCCTGCAACAGCTGTGATAAAGGAACTGGAGGGTTACCTGCAAGGGCTGCCCGATCTTGATTACATAACCTTCTCTGGTTCCGGAGAACCTACCCTGAATTCCGGAATTGGCGATATAGCAGATTACATAAAAACAGCTTATCCTCAATACAAGCTATGCCTGCTGACGAATGGAACCCTGTTTACAGAAAAAGAAGTACGTGAGTCAGTTAAACAAATTGACATGATCATACCTTCCCTTGATGCAGCAAGCGAAGCTTGTTTTAAAGCGATCAACCGACCTTATAAAAATATTCACTGCGGTGAAGTTATTTCCGGCTTGATAGAATTGCGGAAAGATTACCGGGGCACCATGATGATTGAAATATTTATTGTTCCAGGCCTTAATGATAATGAGGATGAACTAAGGTTAATAAAAAACGCACTGGCAGATGTAAATCCGGACCGGGTTCAAATAGGCACGCTTGACAGGCCGGGAACAGAAACCTGGGTAGAAGCAGCTGATGACGTAAAGCTGCAGGAGATAGCAAACTACCTGGGCCAGGCTGAATTAATTGGCGAATTTATGGAAAGAGATAAGATTGCCTCCTTCAATAGTTCACTTTTTGAACAAATAGTGGAGACGATCAGCAGGAGACCGTGCACGGTAAAAGATTTAATTCAAGTTACAGGCAGGCACCAGGCAGAAATCGAAAAATATATCCAAAATTTACTTTCAAAAAATATTATTGAGGTTGACCGATTGGCCAGGGGAACTTTTTTTAAAATTAAAAAGAAATCATAAAAAGGAATAAATTATTGAGCTTAAGAAGCAGAATAACGGAAAAGTGGCCATAATATAATGCTATGACCACCTCCAGCAAGTTCGTCATTTAATTATTAATCCGCCAGTGTTCCGACTACTTCAGCCTGGCTAAGCTGGGCAGCACCGTGTGGAGCAGCACTTTGAAGGGCTTCAGTGGCATCAATGCCGGCTTCAAAACCGAAGTGTGAGCCTGAACCCCATACGGGAACATTCGACACATCATACACTACACCGTCAACTGCAATATAAGCCGGGCGCCCATCCTGACCATCAAATTCTGACAGCTCTTCAAGGGTAAATACCGCATCTTCATCCGGAGCTTCTGGCTCATCTGCTTCTTCTTCAGGATCAACCGGATCATCAACAGCATCATCTACCACAGGGCTATCAGCAGGCGGCACTTCGTCTGCAGGACCGCATCCCGTTAATAAAAAAACAGCAAAAACCGCTACTAACAGCAAACAAGTAATATAAATATATTTAGTAATCGGAACCACTCCCCTTGTTTTTTATGTTCTGATTATCTAATTAATACCCTCTGCTGTCAAATTGACTGTCCATTAGCTGCCTAACGCTGCAATGATTTCTCTGCAGAAAGCAGGCAGATCTTTGGGAGTGCGGGATGTAATAATATTACCGTCCCGGACAACTTCCGAATCGACAAATTCTGCGCCGGCATTTACCAGGTCATCCTTAATTGAATAGAATGCTGTAAGCTTTTTCCCTTTCGCAGCGCCAATGGAGGCAAGCATCCACGGCCCATGGCATATTGCAGCTATTAATTTGCCCTGCTCATAAGCCTCTTTTAAGAAACCAACCAGCTCTTTCGAGCGCCGCATGTGATCAGGAGAATAACCTCCGGGGATAATCACGGCATCATAATCTGCTGCCTTAGCATCTTTAGCGGCTAGATCTGCTTTTGCCGGATAGCCATATTTGCTTTTATATTCTGTTACCTCCGGAGCAATAACTTTAACTTTGGCACCGGCTTCAAGAAAGCGGTAATATGGATACCAGAATTCTGGATCTTCATAGATGTTCTCTAACAGGATGGCAACACTTATTCCTTTCAGTGACATTTTAACTCCTCCTATACAAGATAATTTTTCTTTAGATACCTTCCAGGCCGAACCAGCCAAAGCCGATTGCCAGTTCAAAAATGGCCATTACGCTGAACATGATAATAGCAACAACAAAGGCCAGGCTGAACCAACCGCGGGGCAAGAACCCTTCACCCCTCTGTAAAAGAGGCTTTTCATTAGATTGTCTGTTCAGCAAACGAAGGCCTATATAAGACCCGATTAGCGCCAGGGTAAATAGCGGCAGCAGTTCCAGGATACTTCCTGCTTCAACATCTGGCGCTATCTCCTGCTGGCCAATAAAAAAAAGATAAGTTGCGGCTATAAAATTATTAAGCATGTGGTATACAATGCCGCCCCAGATAGAGCCTGTCTTTATAACAATTACCGCCATAACCATTCCGAGCACAAATGTACTGATCAGGTTTAAAAATGAAACATGGAAAAGGGCAAATAATAATGAACTGAACACTATTGCCGGCACCAACCCATACTTTTCCATGGAAGGCATTATGGCACCGCGAAAAAGAACTTCCTCGCATATGCCGGCAAATACCGAAAGCACAATCACATAGCCTAGATACTCCTGGATATTTCGAGGCGGCTCAAGCACAACTACCGGCTTAAATCCAAGTTCCATCAGCCCACTGACCAGTGTTGCAGCAATAGCCATGTTCAAAAGCCACATTGATATGGTAAGTAAAATAATTGTAGGCAGGAACTTGAGCTGGAGGGGTTTTAAGCGGGCGAAAACAACCACATTTACATTATATCGTTTCAATAACCAGATCGCCGGTAGAAGAATTACCATTACCTGCGTTAAGATCATCCCGATTTCAAAATGTGCAGCCTGGAAAATAGAGCCAAAGAGAATCAGCATCACAAAAACAACAAGATAGAAATTCATTATTGATTTAAGTTCCGGTCCGCTACTGTTAAGCCCGGGGCCGGGATTAGTCAATTCATTTTCACCTTTATAACTTTCCATTTTTATTCCAATAACCTTTTCTCAAGTATCTGTCCACGATTAAACCCGTTAATCTGCAGGTAAAATTCCGCTGCATCGATAAGCGCATCAAGTGGTGTTAAGCCTATAACCTCACTATCCGTTATCGCAACTCCATAACGGGCAGCCTCACTTCTCACTATTTCAAATATCCGGTGCAGCGGCACCTGCTTATAATCGCAAACATTAATCGTCACCTGGGCTTTGCCTGTTTCCCCAATCATTATCCCCAGGGCTTTGACTGTTGGAAACCCTCCGCCACTACCCCTTATTGCCCGGGCGATATTTTTTGCAGCAGCCAGGTTATCCGTATCAAGGTTAATATTATAGGCAATCAAGGGGGGCCTGGCCCCGACTGCAGTTGCACCTGCTTTCATGTTCATTTCAGCAGGCCCATAGTCAGGTTTCCTGGCAGGCTCTTTTATCGCATCGATCAACCCTTCATACTGTCCGCGCCGTACATCAGAAAGGTTCTTTCTTTCCGGACTTTGCGCCGCTTCTTCATAGAGGTAAACCGGTATATGAAGTTCTTCTGCCAGGCGGCTTCCCAGCATTTTAGCCATCTCCACACAATCTTCCATGGTTACCCCGGCTACAGGGATAAAGGGTATAACATCTGTAGCGCCCATTCTTGGATGCCCACCGCTGTGCTTTGACATATCTATCTTTTCAGCTGCTTTCGCGGCAGCCTGAAAAGCTGCTTCCAGGACCGCACCGGGACCACCGATAAAAGTAACCACGCAGCGGTTGTGGCTTTCGTCATTTGAATAGTCGAGCAGTTTTACCCCTTCAACTCTCTTTACGGCACCAACTATTTCTTCAATCACTTTAACCCTGCGCCCCTCGCTGAAGTTAGGAACGCATTGAACTATTTTAGACAAATTAAACTACACCTCCAAAACAAGTTTCCCATTTTTTATAACCCTGCTGACCAGGTTTGTCCCGTAGCGGTAAGCAAGGTAATCATAATTTGGGGCATCGAATATTACGACATCTGCTTTTTTGCCTGCCTCTAAACTGCCAATCTCACTGCCCCTGCCAAGAGCATGGGCTGCATTAATGGTAATGGCATTGATCACTTCCGCCGGGGTCATACGCAGGTAGAGGCAGGCCATATTAATAATCAGCTGCAAATTGTTATT